>JBDTLN010000427.1:0-2805 GCA_039934795.1 Bauldia sp.
GCGAGGGGTTGATGCGGCGCAGCGACCGGTAGAGCGACAGCGGCGGCAGCTTGAAGGGCAGCGAGAAGCGCTGCGAGGGCACGATCTGGAAGGCGTCGCCCGCGCGGATGTACTCCTTGCAGGTCTCGACCATCTTCTTGAAGTCGTCCTTCGACATGTTGGCCTGCGGCTCGGGCAGGGCGTCGAGGGCGGCGGCATCGTCACCGCGCAAAGGCAGCGTACGCTCGAAGTCGGAGACCGCATCGGCCAGCCGCTCCTGCACGGCCTCGTAGGCTGCACGCGCGCTGATGCCCGGCTGCGGCCAGGCAGGAGTGACCAGAGTGACGTTGTCCTCGAGGCGGTCGAAGATGCAGATCAGGGTTGGCCGCACCATGATCGCATCGGGCAAGCCGATCGGATCGGGGTTCTCGTCGGGCAGCCGCTCCATGTCGCGGACCATGTCGTAGCCCAGGAAGCCGAAGAGGCCCGACGCCATCGGCGGCAGGCCGGACGGCAGTTCCATCTGGCATTCGCGGATCAGCAGGCGCAGCGTTTCGAGTGGGCGACCGTCCAGCGGTTCGAAGGCCTGGGCGTCGCTGCGGGCATGACGGTTGATCTCCGCCTTGCCCTTGGTGCAGCGCCAGATGACATCGGGCTTGAGGCCGATGATGGAGTAACGGCCGCGCACGGAACCGCCTTCGACCGATTCGAGCAGGAAGGAGTTGGCACGCCCGTCGGCGAGCTTGAGATAGGCCGAGACCGGTGTGTCGAGGTCCGCGACCAACGTGGTCGAGACGACCTGCGGTGTACCGGCGTCGTAACGCGCCGCGAAGGCGTCGAAGTCGGGAGAAATCGACATGGCGCGCTACGGCTGCTGCGGACGGAACGCCGCGGCGAAGTTGGCTTCGTCGACCGTGACGCCGTATTTGGTACGGAGCGCGGCGACAAGCTCGAGAATGAGGTCGTTGGCCATCATGGTGTCGAGCTGCTTGCCGAAACGGTCGAGGGCGTCCTTGTCCTTGGTCAGATCGGGAGGTTCGACCTGCTTGAGGCGGACGATGACGCTGCCTTCGCCAGTACGCACCGACTGGGACTTGCCCGGCGCAAGCTTGAAGAGTTCGACCACCACCGGCTGGCTGAGATAGTTGCCGGCGTCGGCCTCGAAGCGGGTCACCGCCTTGGCCGTCCGCATCTCGGTGCCGAGATCCTTGGCGATGGTGGCCAGATCGGTGCCGGCGTTGGCTTGTTCGACCGCGGCCTTGACCTTGGCGTCGGCGAGCTTCTTGCGCTCCTCGGCTTGCCAGGCCTCGATGACCTTGGGCTCGACTTCATTGAGTGCGGGGATACGGGCAGGCGTGACGCGATCCGTGCGCACGACGAAGTATTCGCCACGCGGGGTCTCCAGCAGCTCGCTCTCGGCGCTTTCGCGCGTGGCGAAGGCCGCCTGCATCAGTTCGGCGGCGGCCGGTCCGATGACGACCTGCTTGCCCGACGGATCCTGCCCGCGTACGTCGACGTTCTCGTAGGTCTTCACCTTGAGGCCGAGTTCTTCCGCTGCGGTCTTCATCGACTGGGTTTTGCCCAGCGAGCGCTCGAAATCAGTGACCAGCTTGATCAGGAGATCCGGCGCCTGCTGCGCCCGCATGTCTTTATCGAGCTTCTCCTTGACCTCGTCGAACGGCATCGACTTGCCGGCCTCGATCTTGTTGATGCGCACGATATGCCAGCCGAGCGGCGACTGGATCGGCGTCGGCGCAATGCCTTCTGGAAGGCCGAAGATGCCATCGGCGAGCGGGCCGGGGGGGAGCTCCTTCTTGGTGACCGGGCCGAGCTTGATCACACCGTCGGCGCTGCCGAGCACCTCCTTGGCGGCATCCTCGAGCGACTTGCCGGCGGCGGCCGCGGCGATGATCGCCTTGGCCTTGGATTCGGTATCGGCCATCGCCTGGTCGACGTCGCGCTTCTCGGGCGTGCCGAACTCGGCGGCGCGGGCCTCATACTCCTGCTTCAGTTGATCGGCGGTCACGGAGATCTGGGGCAGGATGTCGTCGACCGTGAGCAGGACATAGGAAAATGCCCGGAACTCCGGGATCTGGAACTTGGTCTTGTTGGCCTCGAAATAGGTGTTGAGCTGTTCGGCCGTGGGCTTGGGCACGTCGACGATGATGGCGTCGGGAACATAGATCGTCTCGGCGATGCGCTTTTCGCTCTCCAGACGGAAAATGTCGTCGCGCAGGGACTTGGGCGAGAGACCGTCGCTGCGGACCACGGCGAAGAGCTGGCCGGCGGCGATCTCGCGGCGGGTGTCGGCAACGAACTGCGCTTCGCTGATGCGCGCCTGCTGGAGACGGTTGCGGAAGAGCAGGGGGTCGAATGACCCGCCGGCCCCCTGGAAGGCCGGATTGCGCGCGACGGCGGCCTGGACCTCGGCGTCGCTCACGGTCAGCCCGAACTGTTGGACGGCATAGTCGAGCACGGCGCGCTGGATGACTTCCTCCAGGGCACGAACGTGCAGCCCGTAGCGCAGGGCCTGTTCCGGCTCCGGCCGTTGCCCGGTCTGGCGCTGGATCGCCTCTAGTTGGCGGTTGAACTGGTCGCGCACTTCGTTGACGTAGACCGGCGACCCGCCGATCCAGCCATAAAGCGGCAGCCGGGTGCCGCCGACATGGGCCACCTCGGTACTGCGGCCATCGGTGCGCAGCATGTCGCCAATGCCCCAGAAGGCAAAACTGACGATCAGCATGCCGAAAAGCACGAAGAGGATGATGAAACGGGCGAGTTTGCGGAACTGATTCACGGAGCCGGCAGGGGTTTTTGAATGGGCGC
>JBDTLN010000428.1:0-2793 GCA_039934795.1 Bauldia sp.
GGTCTTGCCGGTGTCGACGAGATCGTCGATCACCAGCACGGCTGCACCCTTGCCGCCGGCGAGGTCGACGATCTCCTTGCTCACCGGCTTGATCACCTCGAGGCCGCCCTGGTCGCGATAGTCGTGATAGGAGGAGACACACACCGTATCGATCAGCCTGATGCCGAGTTCGCGGGCAACGATCAGCGCCGGCACCAGCCCGCCGCGGGTGACGCACACCAGCGCCTCCCATTTCCGGTCTCCGGAAAGTCGCCAGGCGAGCGCCCGCGCATCGCGGTGAAACTGGTCCCACGAGACGGGAAAGGCCTTTTCAGACTTGGGGTCGGCCATCGATGGGTTCTCCTTGGGCAGCATGGTTGCGGCGACCTTCCGACGGTCCCGCCGGCGCCGCCACCCGCTCCGCCCGCGATCCACAGCAAAATCGCCGCATCCGGTCAAACGGCGAGTTCCAGTGGCGTCAGGCCGGTGGCTTGGCGGCGGCGTGCAGTTCCTCCAGCATTGCCGCGACCGCCGCCTCGGCGGCGTTCAGCTTCGCCTCGTCGCGGGAGCGGAGAACAAGGGTCGTGGTGAAGCCGGTCACCGGATCGAAGGTCGGGTAGCTGCCGATCGACACGTCCGGATGCAGCGCCTGGATCGCCGCCAGGGGCGCCGCGACCTTGCCCTCGCCCATCCCCGCCGGCAGCGAGCGCGACAGGATCTTCTTGCCCGTCGGCAGCCGCTGGCCGAGGGTGTCCAGCATCGCCTGCATGATCGACGGCACGCCGGCCATGACGTGGACGTTGCCGAGAGAGAAGCCGGGCGCCTGCGACACCGAGTTCTCGATCAGGTCGGCGCCGGCCGGGATACGCGCCATGCGCATGCGCGCTTCTGTGAGGTCCACCTTGCCGTAGCGCTTGCCGAGCATTTCGACGGCGCGCGGATCGAAGTCGATGGAAACGCCGAAAGCTACGGCGATGGCGTCGGCGGTGATGTCGTCATGGGTCGGCCCGATGCCGCCGGTGGTCAGCACATGGTCGTAGCGGCTGCGCAGCGCGTTGACCGCGGCAACGATATCCGCCTCGCGGTCGGAGACGACGCGCACCTCCCTCAGCTCGATGCCGATCTCGGTGAGGTACTCGGCGATGTAGCCGATGTTCTTGTCCTTGGTCCGCCCTGAGAGGATCTCGTCGCCAATAACGATGATCGCGGCGGTGACGATCTCGCCGCCCTGCTCGTTGACCTCGCCCTTCATGCCGCCATCGCCACCATCATCGAAAAGAAGAGTTGCAGGCGCTTCCGCATGCCATCCCCTTCTTTGCCAGGAGTTTCGAGCCCATCTGATCAGGCACCGCCGTGCCGGGCAAGCGGGGGGGGGGGGACGACTGTATGAGAGAACACAAATCCCCTACACCCCAGCCATGCGCTTTCCTCCCCTTACCGAGGCCCGGCTGGTGCGCCGCTACAAGCGCTTTCTTGCCGACATGGATATCGGCGGGGAGGTGGTGACGGCGCACTGCGCCAATCCCGGCTCGATGATCGGGCTGGCCGAACCGGGCATGCGCGCCTGGCTCTCGCGCGCCACCAATCCACTCCGCAAGCTCGCCTGGAACTGGGAACTGGTCGAGGCCGACGGCACGCTTGTCGGCATCAACACCGCCCATCCCAACAACATCGTCGCCGACGCGATCCGGGCCGGCGCGATCGCCGAACTAGCCGGCTACGGAACGCTGCGGCGCGAGGTGCCCTACGGCCGGCAATCGCGCGTCGACATGGTTCTGTCGAATCCGGGCCGGCCGGACGCCTTCGTCGAGGTGAAAAACGTCCACCTGTCGCGGCGGCGCGGCCTCTCCGAATTCCCCGACAGCGTCACGGCGCGCGGCGCTCGCCATCTCGCCGAACTGTCCGACATGGTCGCCGCCGGCCATCGCGCCGCGATGCTTTACCTCGTTCACCGCGGCGATACGTCGGCCTTTTCCCTCGCCCGCGACATGGACCCGACCTACGCCAGGGCTTTCGACAAAGCCCGCGCCGCCGGCGTCGAAATGCTGGTCTATCGGTGCCGCGTCGGCCTCGACGAGGTCGCGGTGACAGGACGCATACCGATCCTCGATTGAGGCAGCGCAATCTTGCGCGCCGGCGTGAAAGCAGCCATATGACCGGATATGCAATCCTACATCGAGGCCGCCCTCGCTCCGCGCAAGAACGACGGCCAGATCAAGCTCTACGGCGAAGCTGACTTCGCCGGCATGCGTCGTGCCGGCCAGCTCGTCGCCGAATGCCTCGACGCGGTCGGGGAGATCGTGCGGCCGGGCGTGCCGACCGAGGCCATCGACCGCTTCGTCTACGACTTCGGCATGGCCCACAACGCCTTGCCGGCGACGCTCGGCTACAAGGGTTACTTCAAGTCGAGCTGCGTTTCGATCAATCACGTCGTCTGCCACGGCATCCCGAGCGACAAGCCGCTCCGCGACGGCGACATCGTCAACATCGACGTGACGCTGATCGTCGACGGCTGGCACGGCGATTCGAGCCGCATGTATGCAGTCGGCGACGTCAAGCGCGCCGCCGAGCGCCTGGTCGAGGTCACCTACGAGGCGATGATGCGCGGCATCGCCGCCATCCGCCCAGGTGCGACCACCGGCGACATCGGCTACGCCATCCAGGAATACGCCGAGGGCGAGCGCTGCAGCGTCGTCCGCGATTTCTGCGGCCATGGCGTCGGCAAGCTCTTCCACGACGTGCCCAACATCCTGCACTACGGCAGCCGCGGCGACGGCGTCGCGCTCAGGCCCGGCATGATCTTCACCGTCGAGC
>JBDTLN010000429.1:0-2791 GCA_039934795.1 Bauldia sp.
GCGATCGCGCCCACCGCCGAGGCGAAGGTGATGAGCCCCGACTGGAACGGCGTCATGCCGAAGCCGATCTGCAGGAGGAGGGGCAGGAGGAAGGGCGTCGCCCCGATGCCGAGGCGAAAGAGGAGGGCGCCCATCATCGACAGCCGGAAGGTGGGCAGCGCGAACAACGTCAGGTCGATGATCGGGTTGGCCACCCGTCGACTGTGGACGATATAGGCGAGGAGCAGCAGCGCCACGCCGAACAGCAGCGACAGGACCAGCGGCAGCGGCAGGAGACCCAGTCCGAGCGACGTCGATCCGGTCATGAAGCCGGCAAGGCCGAAGGCCGAGAGCAGAAACCCGCGCACGTCGAACCGCACGCGCATTTCTTCGCGAAGGTTCGGGATATAGAGCACGGCGAGCACCACGCCGAGCATGCCGATCGGCACGTTGATCCAGAAGATCCAGCGCCACTGAAAATAGGTCGTGATGAAGCCGCCGACCGGGGGCCCGACCACCGGGCCGATCAGCGCCGGCACCGTCAGCCAGGCGAGCGAGCCGACCAGTTCCGCCTTCGAGACCGAGCGGAGGATCACCAGCCGCCCGACCGGCACCATCATCGCCCCGCCGATGCCCTGCACGACCCGCGCCGCGACTATCTCGCCGATCGAGCCGGAAAGCCCGCAAAAGATCGAGCCGGCCGTGAAGATGACGATGGCGAGCGCGAAGATGTTGCGGGCGCCGTAGCGGTCGGAGAGCCACCCCGAGGCCGGGATGAAGACCGCGATCGAAAGCAGGTAGGAGGTCAGCGCCAGCTTGAGGTGGATGGGGCTCTCGCCGAAATCGGCGGCAATCGCCGGCAGCGCCGTGGAGATCACGGTCGAATCGAGATTCTCCATGAACAGCGCGCAGGCGACGATAAGCGGCAGAAGGATGCGGGGAGGCATGGCGGACTAGCGAAATACGGCCGGGCGCGCAAACGGCGCCTCGTCGTCGGCATGGCGGGACTCGATATGTAACGAAATAGGGCCCGCCGTCCCGTCGGCTACGTCTTCTTGAACTTCATTGATTCAACGTCGCGCGCGCCGATGTACCAGTTGCGTGCCGGGACTTCCTCGAAAACGATCCAGACGTCCTCATTGCCGAGCCCGGTCACGCTCGTCACGGCCTCCGTGATTCGCTTGCCAAGGGCCGCTTTCTTGCCCTCCGGATCGTCGGCGATCAGTTCCTTGACGAGTTGGACATTGATGAAAGGCACTGGCGTCTGCTCCCTTTGCCGACCAAGCGGGCCTCACCGTTCTACGCTTCGACCGCGGCCCCGGAAAGCCGCGATTTCGGGAACTAGGCAGCCGCCCGTCCCCGTGCTAGTCACCGGCGCCAACCTCCCGCGCCGAGTCGCCCCGGCACCCCGTCGATTACGAAAGGCGGGGCAGGGACACCCCTTTTTCGGGACTTGGCACATGGCGCAAATGATCCAGTCGTCCTTCGGCCCGGAAGCGCTGGCTTTCGACGATGTCCTGCTCGCCCCCGGCTATTCCACGGTCCTGCCGGCGGAGGCCGACGTTTCGACTCGCCTGACCCGCTCCATTTCCCTCAACCTTCCGATCGTCTCGGCGGCGATGGACACGGTGACCGAGGCCAAGCTCGCCATCGCCATGGCCCAGGCCGGTGGCCTCGGCGTCATCCACCGCAACCTCACGCCCGACGAGCAGGCCGAGGCGGTCCGCCAGGTCAAGAAGTTCGAATCGGGCATGGTGGTGAACCCGGTTACCATCAACCCCGAAGCGACCCTTGCCGACGCGCTCGCCCTTATGAAGCGCCACGGCATTTCCGGGATTCCCGTCGTCGAGAACGGCGCCAGTCCCGGCCGGCTCGCCGGCATCCTGACCAATCGCGACGTCCGCTTCGCCTCGGACCCCTCGCAAAGGGTCGCCGAACTCATGACCCGGGAAGGGTTGGTCACCGTCGACGAAACGGTCGATCAGGAGGAAGCCAAGCGTCTGCTCCACCAGCACCGCATCGAGAAGCTCCTCGTCGTCGACGCCGACTATCGTTGCGTCGGCCTGATCACCGTCAAGGACATGGAAAAAAGCCGCCTCAACCCGAACGCCACCAAGGACGACCACGGGCGCCTCCGCGTCGCTGCGGCGTCGAGCGTCGGCGATGCCGGCTACGAGCGGAGCCAGCGCCTTGTCGACGCCGAGGTCGATCTCGTTGTCATCGATACTGCCCACGGCCATTCCGAGCATGTGCTGGAAGCCGTCCGCCGCGTCAAGAAGCTGTCCAACCGCGTCCAGGTTATTGCCGGCAACATCGCCACCGCCGACGGGGCGAGGGCGCTCATCGACGCTGGCGCCGACGCGGTCAAGGTCGGCATCGGCCCCGGCTCGATCTGCACCACCCGGATCGTCGCCGGTGTCGGCGTGCCCCAGCTCAGCGCCATATTCGACGTTGCCGAGGTTGCTGCGAAGGCCGACGTCCCCTGCATCGCCGATGGCGGGATTAAATATTCCGGCGATCTCGCCAAGGCGCTCGCCGCCGGCGCCTCGGTCGCGATGATCGGCTCGCTCCTTGCCGGCACGGACGAAAGCCCGGGCGAGGTCTATTTGTGGCAGGGCCGGTCGTACAAGGCCTACCGCGGCATGGGCTCGATCGGCGCCATGGCGCGCGGCTCCGCCGACCGCTACTTCCAGGCCGAGGTGCGCGATGCCCTGAAGCTGGTCCCCGAAGGCATCGAGGGCCAGGTGCCCTACAAAGGCCCGGTCGCCGCCGTCCTCCACCAGCTTGCCGGCGGTCTCCGCGCCGCCATGGG
>JBDTLN010000430.1:0-2782 GCA_039934795.1 Bauldia sp.
TCACCATGGCCAATGTCGGCCTGCCGGGGACGAGCGGCTTCGTCGGCGAGTTCCTGACGTTGGCCGGCACGTTCCAGGTCAACACCTGGGTCACCTTCTTCGCCACGTTCGGCATCATCTTCTCGGCGTGCTATGCCCTCTGGCTCTACCGCAAGATGATCTTCGGCAAGCTGGAGAAGCCGAACCTCAAGGCGATCCTCGACCTGTCGACCCGCGAGCGGATCATCCTCATCCCGCTCGCCCTCCTTGCCATCTTCTTCGGAGTCCATCCGGCGCCGATCATGGATGTCACGGCTGCGTCGGTCGACCAGCTGATCGGCAACTACCACGCCGCGCTATCAGCCGCCGGCAAGCTCGCGGCGATGATGCCATGACCGGAACCCCACGCCGATGACGCCCGAATTCGCCATCTGGCTGGTCGCGCCGGAAATCCTGCTTGCCGTCGGCGCGCTGGTCCTCCTCATGCTCGGTGCGTTTGGCGGAGAGCGCACGGCGCCGGCGATCAACTTCCTGTCGGTGCTGCTCATTGCCCTCGCGGCCGTCGCGGTCCTTTTCTGGCAGCAGGACGGGGTGACTTTCAACGGCGCCTTTGTCGTCGACCCGTTCGCCCGGCTGCTGAAGCTCCTAGTCCTCATCGGCTCCGGCGTCGCCATCGTCCTCTCGGTCGGCTACAACCGCGACGAAAAATTCCAGAGCTTCGAGTATCCGCTGCTCATCGTCATCGCCACGCTCGGCATGATGATGATGATCTCGGCCAACGATCTCATCGCCCTCTATCTCGGCCTTGAGCTGCAGTCGCTGGCGCTTTACGTCGTCGCCGCCATCAACCGGGATTCGCTGCGCTCGACCGAGGCTGGCCTCAAATATTTCGTCCTTGGCGCCCTGTCCTCGGGGATGCTGCTCTACGGCGCATCGCTCACCTACGGCTTCACCGGCCAGACGACGTTTGCCGGGATTGCCGGCGCCATCGAAGGTGGCACACCGTCCATCGGCCTCATCTTCGGCCTGGTCTTCCTCATCGCCGGCATCGCCTTCAAGGTCTCCGCCGTGCCGTTCCACATGTGGACGCCGGACGTTTATGAGGGCGCGCCGACGCCGGTGACGGCCTTCTTCGCGGCGGCGCCGAAGGTCGCGGCGATGGCGATGTTCATCCGCCTCGTCGTCGTGCCGTTCGGGCCGGTCACCGGCGACTGGCAGCAGATCGTCACCTTCATCTCCATCGCCTCGATGGTGCTCGGCTCGTTTGCCGCCATCGGCCAGCGCAATATCAAGCGGCTGATGGCGTACTCCTCCATCGGCCACATGGGCTTCGCGCTGGTCGGCCTCGCCGCCGGTACCGAGGTCGGCGTGCGCGGCGTCATCCTCTACCTCCTCATCTACATGGCGATGACCCTCGGCGCCTTCGCCTGCATCATCGCCATGCGACGGAAGACCGGCTACGTCGAGGACATCACGGATCTTGCCGGTCTCTCGAAGACCAACCCGGTGATGGCCTTCTTCCTCGCCATGATCCTTTTCTCGCTCGCCGGCATACCGCCGCTCGCCGGGTTCTTCGCCAAGTTTTACGTCTTCCTCGCCGCCATCGACTCCGGTCTCTATGTGCTGGCCGTGATCGGCGTCCTCGCCAGCGTCGTCGGCGCCTACTACTATCTGCGCATCATCAAGATCATGTATTTCGACGAGCCGGTCGGCAGCTTCGAGCCGATGCGCCCGGAACTGCGCGTCGTGCTCGGCGTCAGCGGCGCCTTCATCCTGCTCTTCGTCTTCATCGCCGGCCAGATCGGCGGCGCCGCGGATCTGGCGGCCAAGACGTTCTTCTGAGCCGATGGAGTTCTCCCTCGGCCGCCTGGCACGCGAGCGCGGCTATCGCCTTGCCGCTTTCCCCGAAATTGGCTCGACCAACGCCGAGGCGCTGGTTCGCGCGCGGGGAGGGGATGCGGGCGATCTGTGGCTCGTCTCGCCCCGCCAGACCGCCGGCCGCGGCCGGCGCGGGCGCGCCTGGGAGACGCCGGCGGGCTATCTCGCGGCCAGCCTCCTGCTTGTCGTCGACAATGAGCCGGGCCGCGCCGCGACCCTTGGCTTTGTCGCCGGCCTCGCGCTCGACGAAGCGCTTCGGAGTGTCGCGCCGTCGCTCAGCGTGCGCATCGCCCTCGATGGGCTGGACGGATCGAACGACCGCCTCCGCCTCAAATGGCCCAACGACCTCCTCCTCGACGGCGCCAAGCTCGCCGGCATCCTCCTGGAGGCCGAGGTGCTGCCGGACCGGGGCCTTGCCGTGGTGATCGGGATCGGCGTCAACGTTGTCGCCGCGCCCGAGGGGCTGCCCTATCCCGCGACGGCCCTGGCGACGCTCGGCGTCGGCGCTGACGCCGCGATGGTGTTCGCGGCACTTTCCGATGCCTGGGCGGGCATGTGGCGGGTCTGGGACGGCGGGCGGGGCTTTCCGGTCATTCGCAAGCTTTGGCTCGACCACGCCGCGGGAATCGGCCAAGACGTGGCAGTGCGTGTCGGCGACAGCGTCGTTTCGGGCGTCTTCGAAACGATCGATGCGGACGGGCGGCTGCTGATTCGCTCTCCTGATGGATCGGCGAGGACAGTGACCGCCGGCGAAATCCACTTCGGCGCTGTAGCAACGGCGAGGCAATGACGACACCCGGCGGCGAACTCATCTTCCTTCCTCTCGGCGGCGTCGGCGAGATCGGCATGAATCTCGCGGTCTACGGCTACGGGCCGGCGCGCGACCGCGCTCTGATCGCGGTCGATTTCGGCGTCGCCTTCGCCG
>JBDTLN010000431.1:0-2779 GCA_039934795.1 Bauldia sp.
GTCGCCGTTGAAGCCGACCCCGCCGACCGTCGCCAAAGCGCCGCTCGCCTCCAGCGTCGCCTTCCCGGGCAGGCTCGCCTTGAGGTCGGTGATCTTCCAGCCATTGACGCGGGGCTCGGCCTTGAAGCTCGCATCCTGGATGACCGCCCCGCCGACGATGATGCCGGGCACGCTGAAAGCGAGGCGCCCGCGGATCGGTGGGATGTAAAAGTTGCTCAGCCACTTGACGAGGCTCTCTGAGGCCTTGGCCGGCTCGACCGGGGCGGTCGGCCCCTTGCCGAGCGAGCGATCGAGATCGAGTTGGCGGGCGACGATCGCCGCGTCGAAATAAGGGTTGGCGCCGAGATCGACGGTGAGCGAACCGGCAACGCTGTAGGGCCGCTCCGGGGGCCCCTGGCTCAGCACCGCCTTGTCGATCACCAGGCGGTCGCGGGTGAGCGTGAAGGCGCCTTCGCTGCGCCAGCCGAAGTTCTGGGCTTCGCCGGTCCCGTCGCTGAGCACCACCTCAGCCAGATTGTAGGTGCCGGCGTAGTAGACGCCGTCGGCATCGTTGGCGACTTCGCCCTCGGCGGACAGCGTCACCGGCCAGTTGGCGGGGCTGAGCTCGGTCTTGACGCGAATGGTGCCGTTCTCGGCGCGCCGGCCGGTCGAGACCCGGAAGGGCACGCGCTGCCCGTTGTCGAGATAGCTGCCGTCGACGCGCCATGGACCGTAGAGCGAACCGGCCTCGACCTGGCCATTGATGCGCTCGAAGACGCGGGCGATGCCGGTGCGGGCGTCGTTGTAGGTGACCTGACCCTCGCTGATCTCGACATTCTCCAACACCACCCGATCAGGATCGAGGGTCTTGGAGGCCTCGTTACGGAGGAACCAGTCGACGGTGCCGGAATCGTCGACCGAGACGGTGGCGACCGGCCGGCGCAGCTTCATCGAGGTGACCCGGATCTCGCCCTGGAGAAGCGGCATCAGCTCGATGGTCACCTCGAAGCGGTCGACGGTCATCATCGGCCTGCCCTCGATATCGCCGACGCGGACGTTGGTGAAGGTCAGCGACGGGGACGGCAGGATCGACGCGCTGGCGCTGCCGGCGACCTTGACCGGCTGGCCGAGGATGCGACCGGCCTCCGCCTCGAAGCCGCCCCGGTAGTCGTTCCAGTTGATGAACCACGGGGCAATCAGCGCGGCAAACAGCGCGATAACCACGAGCCCTCCGAGGATAACGAAGAGCCTGCTCAGGGTATGCCTCCTCGGTCGTGCTGCCCGCGCCGGATCAGGCCGGCGGGATGATCTTGCCGGGGTTCATGATGTCGAGCGGGTCGATGGCCCGCTTGATCGACCGCATCACCTCGAGCCCCGGCCCGTGTTCGCGCTTGAGATATTTCATCTTGCCCTGCCCGACGCCATGCTCGCCGGTGCAGGTGCCATCCATCTCGATGGCGCGAAGGTTGAGGCGGCCGACGAAAGCGTCCGCGGCGGCAACCTCGTCCGGATTCTCGACGTCGACCATGATGCCAAGGTGAAAATTGCCATCACCGACATGGCCGACGATCGGGGCAACGAGCCCGGTTGCCGCGATGTCGGCGGCCGTCTCGGTAACGCAATCGGCGAGGCGCGAAATCGGCACGCAGACATCGGTGGAGATATTCTTTGCACCGGGCCTCAGACCCATCTGCGCCCAGTAGGCGTCGTGCCGAGCCTGCCAGAGGCGCGTCCGCTCCTCCGGCCGCGACGTCCAGACGAACTCCGCGGCGCCGCACTCCCGGGCGATTGCGCCGAAGGCCTCCGACTGCTCCGCGACCGAACTTTCCGAGCCATGGAACTCGACGAAAAGGGTCGGCGTCTCGGGGAAATCGAGTTTGGAGTGCCGATTGGTGGCTCGCACCATCAGGGCATCGAGAAGCTCGATGCGGGCGACCGGGATGCCGCTCTGGATGGTGAGGATGGTGGCGTTGCAGGCATCGCCGACCGTCGGGAAGGAGCAGCGCCCACCCGCTATTGCTTCGGGGATGCCGTGAAGGCGGAGCGTCAGCCGGGTGATGACGCCGAGTGTCCCCTCCGAGCCGATGAGGAGGCGGGTCAGGTCATAGCCAGCGGAGGATTTCTTCGCACGGCTCGCGGTCTTCACCACCGTGCCGTCGGGCATGACGGCGGTGAGATTGATGACGTTGTCGCGCATCGTGCCGTAGCGGACGGCGTTGGTGCCCGAAGCGCGCGTCGCCGCCATGCCGCCAAGGGTCGCGTTGGCGCCGGGGTCGATCGGGAAGAACAGGCCCATGTCGCGGAGATGATCGTTGAGCTGCTTCCGCGTCACCCCCGGCTCGACCTCGACATCGAGATCCTCGGCATGAACGGCGAGAACCCTGTTCATGCGGCTGAGATCGATCGTGACGCCGCCGCGCGGCGCGTTGAGGTGGCCTTCGAGGGACGTACCTACGCCGAAGGGTATCACCGGCACGCGCTGCTCCGCGCAAACGCAAACGATCTCCGCTACTTCCTCGGTGGTGAGCGCGAAGATGACGGCGTCCGGGGGCTGGGTCTCAAGCCACGACGTGGTGTGGCCGTGTTGATGGCGGACCGCGGCCGACGTGACGAAACGATCGCCGAAGCGCGCGGCGAGAAGCGGAAGCGCCGCGGCGATTCCCGTCTCGTTCCGCGCGACCGAACGGATCGCCAGATCAACCGCCATTTCGCCTCCGCCGCGCCCCGGGGATTGCCGGAACCGAAACCAACGTATCAAAATGGCGAATATGCGCCAAAGAATTCATGATCCCGAGACGGC
>JBDTLN010000432.1:0-2762 GCA_039934795.1 Bauldia sp.
CCTGGTCGACCAGGCGGAGGTCCAGCTGACCAAGTTCCGCATCCTGGCGCCCATCGACGGGACTGTCCTTACGCGCGGCGTCGAACCGGGCCAGGTGGTCGACCTGACAACGCCGCTGTTCACGCTTGCCGACCTCGGCAACCTTGTCGTCGAAACCGATGTCGACGAGTCCTACGCCACGCAGATCAAGACGGGAATGCCAGCCCTCCTGCAACTGACCGGCGATCCGGAAACGCTGGACGGGCGTGTCAGCTTCGTCGCTCCCATCGTCGATGCCGGTACGGGAGGCCTCGCCGTCAAGATCGCCTTTGTCGAGCCGCAAGTGGCGCCGGTGGGCCTCACCGTCACCGCGAATATCATTGTCGATCGTCGTGAGTCGGCAATTTCGGCACCGCGAGCAGCCATCGTGGCCGCGGGATCGGGACACGCCGTCTTCGTGGTGAGTGGCGCCAAGGCGAAGCGGGTGCCGGTTGACGTGATCGATTGGCCGGCGGACCGGTTGATCGTTACGGAAGGCCTCAAGGCCGGCGACCGGCTGATCGTTGATGCGAGCGGCCTCACCGACGGCCAGGACGTTGTGACGGCGGGACGGTAACGATGCTCTACGCCCTCAAGATCGCGACACGCTACCTGACCGCCAACAAGGCGCAGACCTCGCTGCTGGTCTTTGGCGTCGCCGTTGGAGTGTTCATCTTCATCTTCATGAGCGCGCTGATCGGCGGGTTGGCAGAGTTCATCCTGTCGCGCACCGCTGGCGATCTCTCGCATGTGACGATCGAGGCAGAGGCGCGCGACCCGTCGCTGCTGCTTCGCAATGCACCGGGCATCATCATGCTGGTCCAGGAAAAAGACTCCAGCCGGGAGGCACGGCTCGCCAACACCGATGCCTTCATCCCCGTCATCGAGAAGCTGCCGGGCGTCACGGCGACATCGCAGGAAATCACCGGCGGCGGATTCCTCAGGCGGGGCACACAGACGGCGCAGGTGAGCGTCACTGGCGTCGAACCGGACAAGGTCTCCGCGATCATCAACCTGAGGCGCTATCTCGTCGAGGGAACCGTGGAACTAGGCGCCGGCAAGGTCCTGATCGGCAAGAGGCTGGCGGACGACATGAACTTCCGCCTCGGACAAACGGTGCGGCTGCAGGCCGACACCGGCATCGACCAGCCGCTCGTCGTCTCCGGCATCTACGCGATCGGCTCGGGCGCACCCGACCGCCGGCAGGCCTATGTCAGCCTCGCCACGGCGCGTACGCTATTTGCGATGCCTCAGGGTGTCTCGAAGATCGAGATCAAGCTGAAGGACCTCTACCAGGCCGACGCCACCGCCGCACGCGTCCGGGCGATTACCGGCCTGCCGGCTACCTCATGGACCGAAAACGCCGCCCAGCTTCTGGATGCGTTGAGGGCACAGGCGCAGACCGGCCTCTTGCTCAAGTCTTTTGCGCTCATCACGATCATCATCGGCATCGCGTCAGCGCTCCTTCTGTCCACCTATCGCCGGCGACCCGAGATCGGGATCATGCGCGCGATGGGGGCGCCAAGATCGTTCGTGGTCCTGGTCTTCGTCATGCAAGGCGCGATTATCGGCCTCGTCGGCGGACTCCTTGGCGCCGGTATCGGATACGGGGTGCTACTGGCCTTTCCAGGACGCGACGAATTCAAGCCGGGCGGGCTGCCGATCGATATCGCGCAGGGGGCCTATGGCGTCGCGATACTGTTAACAATTCTCAGTGCCACTCTGGCGGCCATTTTGCCCGCCCGCGCCGCCTCGCGTGTCGATCCGGTTACGGCGATCGGCCAATGAGCGAACCCCTGCTGGACGTTCGTGACATCTGGAAGATCTTCGGAGAGGGGGACGCGGAGACGCTGGTCCTGAAAGGTCTCAACCTGAACATGGAGCGGGGCGAGATGGCGGCCCTGCTCGGGCCGTCAGGGTCCGGCAAGAGCACGCTCCTGACGATCCTCGGCACTCTGATGCGGCCGACGTCGGGGAGCCACACGATGCTCGGTGAGGACCTGACAACGGCGAGCGACAAGGACCTGACCGACTTTCGCAGCCTGCATATCGGTTTCGTCTTCCAGTTCCACAATCTGCTGCCCGATTTCACCGCGTTGGAGAATGTCGTATTTCCGACCGCCGTCCGCTACGGGCGCGAGACGTCGGCGGCCCGGTCGCGCGGCCGCGACCTGCTGGTCAGCATGGGGCTTGCGGACCGGATCAACTTCCCATGCACCAGCCTTTCCGGCGGCCAGAAGCAGCGCGTAGCCGTGGCGCGCGCGTTGATGAACAAGCCGGAACTCGTGCTTGCCGACGAACCGACCGGCAATCTCGACCGGGCGTCGGCCAATCAGGTCATGGGCCTGATCGGAGAGATAAACCGCGACGAAGGAACCGCGTTCCTGATCTCGACGCACGATGAAAAAATCGCCGCGACATGTCGGCGGCAGATTCTGGTCGAAGAGGGCGGGGTGACCGGGTAGCCATCGACGTCTTTCTCCAATGCGGGCCAAACGTCCGGCAGTGTAACTGCCTCTGCCACGACATCGGTCGCAGCAGAGCCTTTCCGGCGGAATCGGAGTGTCCAGGGCCCTTGCGCTTCGAGCCCCGTTCTAACGCCGTGTTTGAGAACGGCGGTGGAAAAGTCTGCCACGGTAGCGGCGGGATAGTCCCGCGGTTGGCGGAGTAAAACTCTGCCACTTAGGCTCTTTCTGGCAGCAGGGAGGGCGGGAGTATTTTCACCGTGGAACTTTATCGGAAGG
>JBDTLN010000433.1:0-2758 GCA_039934795.1 Bauldia sp.
CGACGCCGGCATCGGCCATGGTCATCGTCGCATCGGACGCGGCTGGGCTCATCGTGCCGCTACTCCTCATCCTCATCCGGCTCGTCGGGGAGCGGGAGGATGTCCATCCGTGCAATGAACGGGCCGTCGAAGGTGTAGACGTGCTCGACCTTGCGGTTGTCGATGATGTCGCCCTTCAGGGATTTCACCAGCTGCTGGACGCGGACATGGGCCTTGCCTTCGGCATCGACGTCGATCGACAGCGGCTCGACGCGCGGGTCGACCTCCTGCCACTGCCTGGTCCAGTAGGCGCGCACCGCCTCGCGACCGTGCTCGCGCCCGCCCTGCCAGCCGTTCGGCCAGTCGACGCCGGGGGCGAGATGCTCCAGCACCGCATCGATATCGCGCTCGTTGAAGGCGCGGTAGAGGTCCATGAGGGTTTCGCGGGTGGTCATTTGTTTCGCCGGCCGAAGCCCCCTCACCCGCAGCGGCCGCGAGCGTTCACGCCACTACCTCGGCCGTCTCCAGCACGGCGTGGAAGAGGACGTTGGCGCCGGCGGTCGACCACTCCTGCTTGATGTCTTCGTCCTCGTTGTGGCTGAGGCCGTCGACGCAGGGGCACATGATCATCGAGGTCGGGGCAATCCGATTGACCCAGCAGGCATCGTGGCCGGCGCCGGAGACGATGTCGCGGTGGGTATAGCCGAGGCGCTCGGCGGCCTTGCGGACGGTGGCGACGCAATTGGCGTCGAAGGTGACCGGATCGAAATGGCCGACTGGCTCGATGGCGATGTCGAGGCCTAGGTCCTTGGCGGTCGCCGGGGCGGCGCTTTCGAGCTTGGCCTTCATGCGGTCGAGGGTCTCGCGGTCGGGCGAGCGGAAGTCGACGGTAAAGACGACCTTGCCGGGGATGACGTTCCGCGAATTGGGATAGACGTCGACATGGCCGATAGCGCCGACGGCCGCGGGCTGATGCTCCATGGCGATGTGGTGGACCATCTCGGTGATGCGGGCCATGCCGAGGCCGGCGTTCTTGCGCATCGCCATCGGCGTCGAGCCGGTGTGGGCCTCCTTGCCGGTGAGCGTGACCTGGAGCCACCAGAGGCCCTGGCCATGGGTGACGACGCCGATGTCCTTGCCCTCGATCTCAAGGATCGGGCCCTGCTCGATATGGAGTTCGAAGAGCGCCTTAAGCTTCCGCTGGCCGACCGGCTCGGAGCCCTTGAAGCCGATGCGCTCCAGCTCGTCGCCGAATTTGAGGCCCTTTGCGTCCGCGCGGCCGTAGGCATAGTCCTGCGTGATGACTCCGGCGAAGACTGCGGAGGCCATCATGGCGGGGGCGTAGCGAGTGCCCTCCTCGTTGGTCCAGTTGACCACCTCGACGGGATGCTTCGTTTTGATGCCGAGGTCGTTCATGGTGCGGACGACCTCAAGGGCGCCGAGGACGCCGAGGACGCCGTCATACTTGCCGCCGGTCGGCTGGGTATCGAGGTGGCTGCCGATCATCACCGGCGGGAGCGAGTCGTCCTCGCCCTTCCGATGAGCGAACATGGTGCCCATGGAATCGACGGCGACGGTCATGCCGGCCGCCTCGCACCACTTCCTGAAGAGAAGCCGGCCGTCGCGGTCGGAGTCGGTGAGCGTCTGACGATTATTGCCGCCGCGCACGCCCGGTCCGATCTTCGCCATCTCCATCAGGCTGTCCCAGAGGCGCTGGCCATTGATGCGGAGGTTGTCGGAGGGAACGGCCATGGTGTCTCGCGGCTCAGGTCTTGAGTTCGACTTCGATGAAGGACATGGGCTGGTCGCCGCCATTGATGACGTTGTGCTCGACGCCTTCGCCGCGCCGGTAGGGCGCGCCGGCGGCGACGTCGACGCGGCGCTCGCCGGTCGGTTCCTCAAGGAGGAAGGCGCAGTCGGTCATCGGCACGACAAGGTAGTCGAGTTCGTGCTTGTGCCAGCCGGTCTCGGCGCCGGCGACGAAATCCCAGCGCGTGACGCGGACGAGATCGTCGTCGAGGAGCCGGGTCGCCTTGGCCTGGGGACGTGTCATGGGGTGCCTCAGTTGACTGTCGGGAACGCGAAGTTGGCGCCGGACTTGATGCCCTCCGGCCAGCGCGAGGTGACGGTCTTCAGGCGCGTGTAGAAGTGGACGCCTTCCGGCCCGTAGATGGCGTGGTCGCCGAACAGCGAGCGCTTCCAGCCGCCGAAGGAATGATACGCCACCGGGACCGGGATCGGCACGTTGATGCCGACCATGCCGACCTCGATCTTGTCGGCGAAGGTGCGGGCGGCGTCGCCGTCGCGTGTGAAGATCGCGGTGCCGTTGCCGTATTCGTGATCGTTGATGAGCTTCACGGCGTGCTCGTAGCTCGGCGAGCGGACCACTGAGAGAACCGGGCCGAAGATTTCTTCCCGGTAGATGCTCATCTCGGGGGTGACGCGGTCGAACAGCGTGCCGCCGACGAAGTAGCCGTTCTCGTAGCCCTGGAGCTTGAAGCCGCGGCCGTCGACGACCAGGTCGGCGCCCTCCTTCACCCCGGCGTCGATGTAGCCGAGCACCTTCTTCATGTGCTCTTTCGTCACCAGCGGACCCATCTCGGCTTCGGGGTCGCTGGCCGGGGCGATCTTCAACTGGCGGACGCGCGGCGCGAGGCTTTCGATCAGCCGGTTGGCGGTCTCCTCGCCGACCGGCACGGCGACCGAGATCGCCATACAGCGCTCGCCGGCCGAGCCGTAGCCGGCGCCCATCAGCGCATCGGCGGCCTTTTCGATATCG
>JBDTLN010000434.1:0-2757 GCA_039934795.1 Bauldia sp.
AGAATGAGAACGGTCGGATCGGTGAGCAGCCAGCGTGCAAGGATCGCCTTCTGCTGGTTGCCGCCGGACAGCTCGCCGATCGGCTGGCGCAGCGAGGCGAGACGGATGCGGAGCTTCCGCACCGAGTCGGCCGCCAGTGTCTTTTCCACCATGCGACTGATGAAGCCGCCTGGCGCGATCTGCCTCGGGACCGCGGCGGTAATGTTTTGCTCGACCGACAGGGTGCGGAAGATGCCGGCAGCGGCTCGGTCTTCCGGGACGAACGCGAGGCCGAGCGAGATGGCCTGCGATGGATCGGTGATGATCGCCGCCTTGCCGTCGATTGTGACCGTGCCGGTCGCCGCCGGTGCGACGCCGAAGATGGCGCGTGCAACGTCGGTGCGGCCGGCGCCGACGAGGCCGCCGAGGCCGACGATTTCGCCCCTCCGGACCTCGAAGCTGATGTCGGTGAAATAGCCGGGCAGGGACAGGCCCTCGACCTTCAGTGCTACCTCGCCGATGCTGGCGCGGGCCTTGTGCATGTATTCCTTGAGCGGTCGGCCGATCATCAGGCGGATGATGTCGGCGTCGCTGAGGTTTCCGATCTCTTCGGTGGCGATCCGGCTGCCGTCCCGGAACACGGTCACGCGGTCGCAGAGGGCGCGGACTTCCTCGAGCCGATGGGTGATGAAGACGATGGTGCGGCCTTCGTCGCGCAGACGCCGGGCGATCTGGAACAGCGTTTCGACTTCCTTGGGCGTCAGCGGCGCGGTCGGCTCGTCCATGATGATGAGGCGACTGTCGGAGGCGAGGGCGCGGGCGATCTCGACCATCTGCTGGTCGGCGATCGAGAGGCCGCGCATCGGCCGGGTGACGTCCATCCTGATACCAAGCAGGTCCATCAGCCGCCGCGCGTCGCGGGTCATCTGCGCCCACGGCACGCGGCCGAGCGGGGCGCCGCCGGCGCGGCCGAGCACCAGGTTCTCGGCGACCGACAGGTCGGGAAAGGAGATCGGCTCCTGGTGGATGAGGGTGATGCCGAGCTTTTGCGCGGCGATCGGGTTCGGGATCTCGATCGGCGTGCCGTTGAAGGAAAGAGTGCCGCGGGACGGACGATGCACCCCGGCGAGGATTTTCGCGAATGTCGATTTGCCGGCGCCGTTTTCGCCGAGCAACGCATGGATTTCGCCGCGCTTCAGGTCGAGATCGACGTCGCTCAGCACCTCGATCGACGCGAAGGTCTTGGAGATGCCACGCGCGGAGATCAGGGGAGTGTCGTCAGCCTCGGCCATGCTCAGTTTCCGGCCGGGACGGGTGCGTCGGGATCGATCAGCTTCTGCGCCTTGAGGTCGGCCCAGAACGCGGCCGGGATCGGCGCATCGACCGACGCGAGGTTTTCGGTGACCTCGCTGGGCTTGGCCGCGCCCGGAATGACCGAGACGACGATCGGGTGGGCGAGGACGAACTGCAGGGCCGCGGCCGGCAGCGCGACACCGTGGGTCTTGCATACCGCCTCTATGCCGCGGACTTTCGCCTGCACTTCGGGTGAAGCCTTGCCATAGGCGTAGTAAGACGGGCCCGACGAGCCGGTCACCAAAATGCCCGAGGCGAAGGGCGCGCCAATGATTGCGGACACGCCGCGCTTTTGCAGTCCCGCCATGCCGCTATGTAGGCTCCTGTGGTCGAGCAGCGTGTAGGGCAGGGCGACGAGGCAGAAATCGAGATCGACCATCGTTGCGGTCGTCTCAAGCGATGCTTCGGTATTGATCCCCATGCCGTAGGCTTTGATGTCTCCCGCCCTTTTGAGCTCCTCGAGGGCCTTGATCCCTGACTCGCGCAGGGCCTTTTCCCCCTCTGCCAAACGGTCGTCTTGGTATTGAGCGTCGAGATCGTGGATCACCAGGGCGTCGATGGTGTCGAGCGACAAGCGCTGGAGCGCCTCCTCGTACGACCGCATGATGCCGTCGCGGGTGTAGTCGAAGCGGACTTCGAAGTTGAGGCCGCCGACCCACGGCGCGCGGTCGAAATCGGCAGGGTCCTTTGGGCGCCGAAGGGTGCGCCCGACTTTGGTGGTGAGCTTGAATTCGCTGCGCGGTTTGGTGCGCAGATAGCCTCCCAGCCGATGCTCGCTGAGCCCGCGGCCGTACCACGGGGCGGTGTCGAAGTAGCGAACGCCGGCATTCCACGCCGCGTCCAGCGTCGCCTTCGCGTCGGCCTCGTCGACCTTGCCGTAGAGTTCGCCGAGGGGTGCTGCGCCGAAGCCGAAGGCGGGCAAAGTCAGGCTCGTCGAGCCGACCCTTTTCGAGGCCGCGGAAGGGTTGGACAAAGGCTGCTCTCCCATTCGCAGTGGCGGGCTGATGCTGTCCGCTCTCTTGCTTGCCGGCGAACTTGTCAGACAAAAATTAGTTTGACAAGTTTTTCCCTCCGCCCCCATTCTGTCAATCGTCGTGAACCGTCGCCTGAAGACGCCGGCACGCCAAGGGAGCGCATGCGCGGATGGAAATCGGCGGCACAT
This sequence comes from Bauldia sp., assembly GCA_039934795.1. Classification (GTDB taxonomy): domain Bacteria; phylum Pseudomonadota; class Alphaproteobacteria; order Rhizobiales; family Kaistiaceae; genus CAMCWB01. Next base: position 2,495 of record JBDTLN010000434.1, read on the forward strand.
ACCCGATGCTCTATGCCTTTTTCGACGAGGCCGGGGCGCTTCGGCGCGATGCAGTGTCGCGCCAGATCGAGGCATCGGTCGCGTGTCGCGCGGCGGGCGTCGCCGTGCTCGGCCTCGGCACCGAGGTGCACAAGCTCGGACGCAGCGAGCGCCGTTCGCTTGTCGAGTGGACGCTGGCCGATGTGGCAGGGCGTGTTCCGGTCGCGGTCACTGTCGCCGACGGCAATGTGCCCGACATGATCGAGAGCGCCCGCTTCGCGGTC
>JBDTLN010000435.1:0-2754 GCA_039934795.1 Bauldia sp.
GTAGCATTATTCTTGCAGTCAGTAAGAAGTCCATCCTATGAAATATCCGTCCGTGGCCGTGCGGTGCGCGGTTCCCTTGAACGCCATGTGTTCGAGGAGGTGGGAGAGACCGTGCTCCTCGTCCTGCTCGGATCGCGACCCGGCTCCGACCCAAACGCCGAGCGCGGCGCTTTGGAGATGGTCCATGTCATGGGTGACGACCGTAAGGCCGGAAGGCAGACGCGATACGCGGACCGTCATTTCAATTCAAACCTTTTCGGGAACGTGGCGGACATAATCCGCAATGAAGGCTTCGACCACTTTCGGGTCGTTGGCCACGGCGGTGAAGCGCTCCTGCCGGTCGAGGATACCGGCGAGGCTTTCGGGAAGCACCGGTTCGACGCCGGAGGCGGCCCGCACTGCGTCGGGGAACTTGGCCGGGTGAGCGGTGGCAAGCGCCACCATCGGGACGCCCGGCTCCATGTGCTTCGCCGCGACGGAAAGCGCTACCGCGGTATGGGGATCGGCGAGGAAGCCGGTCGCCTTGTAGGTATCGCGGATCGTCGCCGCGGTCTCCGCCTCGTCGGCGCGTCCCGCGGCGAAATCGGCCCGGATCGCGGCAAGCGGCCCGGCATCGATCGCGAACCCGCCGGATTTGGCCAGGGCATCCATCAGCCGGCGCACCGTCGCGCCGTCCCGCCCATGAACCTCGTAGAGCAGTCGCTCGAAATTCGACGATATCTGGATGTCCATCGACGGCGACGCGGTGGCGATCACCGGGCGCAGCTCGTAGCGGCCCGTCGCCAGGGTCCGCGCCAGGATGTCGTTGGAATTGGTGGCGACGACCAGCTTCTCGATCGGCAGGCCCATGCGCTTGGCGGCGTAGCCGGCGAAGACATCGCCGAAATTTCCGGTCGGCACGGTGAACGAGATCGCCCGCTCCGGCGCGCCAAGCGCCACCGCCGCGGTGAAGTAGTAGACGGTCTGGGCGAGGATGCGCGCCCAGTTGATCGAATTGACCCCGGCCAGCGCCACGCTGTCGCGAAAGGCCTGGTTGTTGAAGAGGCTTTTGACGATCGCCTGGCAGTCGTCGAACGTCCCCTCGACGGCCAGGGCGTGGACATTGCCCGCGCCGGAGGTCGTCATCTGCCGTTGCTGGATCGGCGAGACGCGGCCCTTCGGGAACAGGATAAAGAGGTCCACGTTGCCGCGCTCGCGGAAGGCCTCGACCGCCGCGCCGCCGGTGTCGCCGGACGTGGCGCCGACGATCGTCACCCGCTGCTTTCGCTTCTCGAGCACATGGTCCATCAGCCGCGACAGGAGTTGCATCGCCACGTCCTTGAAGGCGAGCGTCGGGCCGTGAAAAAGCTCCAGCACGAAAAGGCCGGGCCTGAGCTCCGTGAGCGGCGCCACGGCGGGGTGGCGGAACGTCGCATAGGCCTCGTCGGCCATGCGCCGGACATCGCGGTCGGATATCTCGCCGCCGAGAAACGGCCGCATGATTTCCACAGCCGCCTCGGCATAGGGCCGGCCCGCGAGGCGGGCGATGGCATCGGGCGCAAGTTGGGGCCAGGCTTCGGGCACATAGAGACCGCCGTCGCGGGCAAGCCCCGCCAGCAGCACGTCCGAAAAGCCGAGAGCGGGCGCGATTCCGCGCGTGCTCACATAGTTCACGTCAGCCGATGCCTCGCGAAAAGAACGGCCGGCCGGATGGCCGCCGACAGGGCCGAAACTAGCCTTTGCAGCGACCCCCCTGCAAGCGCCCCGCGTCATCAGGCCTCCATCGCCAAGCCGCGGCGCGGCTGCTATAGAAAGGCCCCATTCGCCGTTGAGGAATCGCCTATGCGTTTGTTCGGTCGGGGACTTTCCGGTTCGGCAGCGCGCTTGGCGGCGACGCTCGGCGCAGCCGCGCTTCTTGCCGGGTTCCTTGCTGCCTGCACTTCCAGCGGCGACAGCGGTGGCGAGAGCGGTACCAGCAATTTCCTCAAGATGCTGAAGACCGGCGGCGCCGACACCCGGACCGACGCGGTTTCCGAGGCCTATCTCGCCCAGTCCAGCTACTGCCCGACGATCCAGATCCGCGGCGGCGCCGAGGCCCTCTCGTTCTATGAGAAGGGCCATGACGGCGACCCTGCCTATGTCCGTTACCTCGCCTCGGTAGGCAAGACCGCCCGCGAGTGCCACAACAACGGCGCGGACTATTCCATCAAGATCGGCGTTGCCGGCCGGGTCGTCGCCGGCCCGAAGGGCAATGCCGGCGCCATCACCGTGCCGCTGCGCATCGCCGTCGCCCATCAGTTCGGCGCGGCGCTCTACACCGAACTGTTCAAGATTCCGGTGACGCTGTCGCCACCCGATTTCGGCGCCGACTTCTCGCAGGTCGTCAACGCCACGGTTCAGATCGGACCGGATGATCGCGACCTCCTTGTCTTCATCGGCTTCGACGACGGCAAGCCGCCCAAGAAGCCGGCGCCGCCCGAACCGACCGGCTGATTGACTCGACCGCCCGGCGGCTTAGAGTTGCCGTCGCAGCCGGGAATCGACGTCGGATCCCGGTGGGTTGGCCCTTAAAGGCCGGCCGCCACGACCGCCGGGAGAGACCGGATCGGGCAACCGATCCGGCGCCGAAGGAGCAACCGCCCCGGAAACTCTCAGGCAAAAGGACCGGACGGTCGGCGACACTCTGGAAAGCGGCAGGCGGCGTTCGCCTGCCCACCGAAGGAGTAACTGCGCCCGCCGACCGGCGAACCGCAGGAATCTCTCAGGTCCTCGGAC
>JBDTLN010000436.1:0-2745 GCA_039934795.1 Bauldia sp.
CGCCCGATGATCTACGCCGGCTGGCTCGCCACCGGAGTGATGGCTGCGGCGGCCGTTGGGTTCCTCGCCATGTCGGCGGCGGGCGTCTAGAGATACTGCCCGCCGTTCACCGCCAGCACCTGGCCGGTGACGAAGGCGGCAGCGTCGGAGGCGAGGAAGGCCGCCATGCCGGCGATGTCTTCTGGCTGGCCGGCCCGCCCGACCGGCACCCGGCGGATTTCCTCGACGCGAAGCTCGTTCGGGATCGAGGCGGTCATGTCGGTCTCGATGAAACCCGGCGCGATGCAGTTGACCGTGATGCCCTTGCCCGCGACCTCCAGCGCCAGCGATTTGGTAAAGCCGATAATTCCGGCCTTGGCGGCGGCGTAGTTGGTCTGTCCGGCCTGTCCGCGCTGGGCGTTCATCGAGGACAGGCTGATGATTCGTCCCCAGCCGCGCTGGCGCATGCCGGGGACGATCGCCCGCGCCGTGTTGAATACCGAGCCGAGATTGACCGCGATCACGCGGGTCCAGTCGGCCGGGTCCATCTTGTGCAGCATGGCGTCGCGGATAATGCCGGCGTTGTTGACGAGGATATCGATCGGCCCGTGCGCCCTCTCGACCGCCCCGACAGCCCTGGCGACGTCGTCATGGACTGAAACGTCGGCGGCGACGCCCGCGCGGCCTGTGGCGGCCGAATACGCTGCCAGGCGGTCAGGGTCGATGTCGAGGACGATAACTTCGGCGCCATCGCGGGCAAGCGCATCCGCGATTGCCGCGCCGATGCCGCCGGCGCCGCCGGTGACCAGCGCGCGGCGGCTCACGGCTGCGGCGACCCGTCGAGCCAGGCGGCGCCCCGCGCATAGAGCTTCTCCACCTCGACTCCCTTGAGACCGGGCATGTCGACCTTCACCTTGAAGCCGAGCTTGGTTTGCAGGTAGGCGAGGTGCCTGTAGCCGTCGGGAAAGCGCAGCAGCAATTCCTTGTCGAGCGCCAGCGTCGCCGCCGGATCGACCGGGTCCATGCGGTCCTTCTCGTAGATCGGCTGGCGGAGGACGAGGCCCCAGCGGCCGGCGCGCTTCTCGAGGAAATCATGGAAGCGTCCCGTGCAGACCACGTCGACCACGACGTCGTCGACCGCCCCGCGCTGCGAGATCGTCATCTTGGTCTGCGCCACGGCCCGCATGCCGGCGAGATCGATGGACGTGCCGCCAAGGAAGTGAAGGATGCTGACGCCGCGCTCGAAGCCGCGCTTGCTGACGGCGATGAACTCGTCGGCGGTGCCCTGGAACCAGGTCGCATGCATCCGCCCGTCATCGTGCCAGACGCTGCGGAAGCGCTGCCAGTCGCCGGCGTCGCGCCAGATCGCCCAGTTCTCGACGAGGTCGCGGATAGCGAGGCGGTCGCGGATCTCCTCGTCCATGACGGTCCTCAGAGGACGTCAACCCGGCCCGCCGCCTCTAGGGCGGGGCGCGGCGTGCGGGCAATCCGCGCCTGCAGGGCGGGAATGATCTCGGCGACGGTCGGGACCAGCACGACCGGCAAGTCGACGGCATGATCCTGGTGGCCGAGAAAAGCCTTGTGGACGAATCCCTTCTCCGTCATCCGGTCGAAGAGGCTGATCAGGGGATCCCAGAAGCCGCCGATATTGGCGATGAGAATCGGCTTCACATGCCGGTCGAGCTGCGCCCACGTCATCACTTCGACGAGTTCTTCCAGCGTCCCGATACCGCCGGGGAGGGCGACGAAAGCGTCCGACCGCTCGAACATGATTCGCTTGCGCTCGTGCATGTCGGCCGTGACGACCAGTTCGTCCACCTCTTTCAGCATCAATTCGCGGTCCTTGAGGAACTGCGGAATAATGCCCGTCACCTGGCCACCGGCGGCGAGCACGGAGCGCGCCAGAATCCCCATCAGGCCGACGGAGCCGCCGCCATAGACGAGGCGGATATCGGCCTTGGCCATGGCCGCGCCCAAGGCTTTTGCGGTCGCGGCGAATTCCGGATCGGTGCCGGCGTTGGAGCCGCAGTAGACGCAGATGCTTGTGAGGTCGGCCATGTAAAGTTGTGTGGCACTCGCCGGCGGCGGGCGTCAAGCGCCGCGCCCGGCTGCATCGCCTTGTCGCGTGGCGGGAACCCCGTATAGATTGTGACAGCGCAGCACGGTCGTAGCGGAGGCACAATGGAAACCCGGCGCCTTACGGGCTGGATCGCCCTGATCGTCCTGGTTTGTGCCATTGCGGTGCTGGTTTACTACGAGTTCCGCCAGCAAGGTCCCGAGCCGCTGCCCGCCGCCGTGTCGACCTCCGAGCCTGGTCCCGATGAAAGCGATTCGCCTGCGGCGACCACGGCGGAAGCGCCACAGCCCGCCGCCGAAGGTGCGGGCGAGGGCGCACCGGACGGAACGCCAGCCACGACCGCGGAGGCTCCTGCCGCCGGGGCCGACACGTCGCCCGTTCCCGTCGAGACTCCACCTGCCGCGACTGACACGCCCGCCGCGCCAGCGGAGACCCCGACGGAGATCGCGACCGCGGAGCCAGCGCCGGCTCCCGAGCCCGCGTCCGCCGCGGCGCCGCCTGCCGCCCAAGGCATACCGAGCTTCGACATTGTTCGCGTCGAGCCGACGGGCGACACCGTTGTCGCGGGTCAGGCCGGGCCGAAGGCGCGCGTCGAAATCCTCGACGGCACCGAAACCATCGCCGTCGCCGAGGCTAATGACGATGGCGAGTGGGCGATCCCCCTCGACAAGCCCCTGCCGCCCGGCACC
>JBDTLN010000437.1:0-2733 GCA_039934795.1 Bauldia sp.
CCGAGACCGACCGTGGCGATCCTGCGGTGCGGCAGGAAACCGAGGTCCTCCGCCGCCCGCTCCGGCTCGTCCGAGAAGATGAAATACTGCGGCTCCGCACCGAGCAGCGCCGACAGCAGCCTGGTCGCGCGACGGTAGTAGTCCGTGTCGAGAACATGGTGAAAGAGACCGGGCCCGCTCAGCCCATAGTCGCCGCGGCGGATGTGGATCGAAACCGCCAGGGGCGCCGCGTCGATTTCCGCGGCGACCTGCTCAGCCTCGGGCGACAGCCGCTGGCGGAGCCTGATCATGCGCCGGATGTCGCCGGCGACATGCGCGAAGTGAAGCTCGGACTGAAAATATCCACGCAGCCGCACCGGCGGCCGCAGTTTGAGGAATCGTTCGTCGAACGAGAATCCCGCCTGCCGAAACAATCCGGGCAGCGCGATTCCGGTGTGGTGCAGGACCCGGTTCTCGATACGCTGCTTCAACGTTCGCTGCCGCGCGTAGCGCAGGTCGATCGCGAACTTGTCGAGCGCGAATTGCCGTCCCTTGCCCCCGGGGATCGGGAGAACCTCCAGTTCGCTGCCCGTCAGGCGCGCCAGCCCGTATCCGGCGGCGAACTGGAAGAGCTGGTTTCCGAGACCGGCGAAGATCTCGACGATCACCGGGCCGGCCATGACGCCTTCGCTATTGCGCGGGAGCGACCGAACCGACCGTGTCCTCGGTCAGCACGCCGTCGGCGGCCGCCGCTTTCGCCTTCACCGCCACGTCAAGGCGCACGGTGAAACAGACCTTTGCCGCGGTGATGGCGCAGACCTCGCACTCCTTGCCTATGCCCTTCTTGGCCGGCCGGCAGTTGCGCACCGCCTTCAGCCGCGGCGAGTCGACCGAGCAGGTCAGGCCGCGATAGTCGAAACTCAGCTTGGTGTCGTTGTCGGGATAGACATAGTCGATGCGCTTGGCCGTTCCCGAAACGTTGAAGGCGATCTCCTCGCCCTCGATCGAGACCTTGCCGTCGCAGTTTCCCGAATAGAATCCGCCGCCCGGTTTCTTCTTCCAACTGCACGTCCCGACGGTGAGGTCGGTCACGTCCGGCGAGGTCGACCGGCACGTCACCGGGCCGTGCTTGAAAAGGTCCTTGGCGCTCGCCGGCGCCGCGTTGAAGGCAAGGATCAGAAACAGACCGGCGACAAGGGCACGCATGAGTCCTCCCGGGACCTGGGGCGGCTATCGATGCAAATGAACGAATCGATCATACACCGGATCGCCGCTCGCCCGGCAGGGGCCGCCCGCGTCGCCCACGCCGAATTGCGCCAGTATCGGCCCCGCATTCGCGCGAAATGAAGGCGCCGATGCCTTTTTCATGGCCTTGACGGCCAATCTGGAATTTGTCCAAATGTTATTTGTCCAAATGATCAAAAAGAGCCGTCATGCCGGCTCTGGGCTGGAGAGTTCCGGCAATGGCCGACAGGATTCCCGATATCGCCTCCGGCCGCCTGCAACCGGCGGACTACGCCCGTAACTTCAGCGACCTCCACCCGCCGCTCGAAAAGCATCAGGCCTTCGTCGAGGCCGATCGCTGCTATTTTTGCTACGACGCGCCCTGCGTGCAGGCCTGCCCGACCGGCATCGACATCCCGCTCTTCATTCGCGAGATCCTCACCGACAACCCGAAGGGCGCCGCCGAGACGATCCTCTCCGCCAACATCCTCGGTGGCATGTGCGCCCGCGTCTGCCCGACCGAAACGCTGTGCGAGGAGGTGTGCGTGCGCGAGGTTGCCGAGGGCAAGCCCGTCCGCATCGGCGAACTGCAGCGCTACGCCACCGACGTCCTGATGCGGGAGGAGGGCCGACAGCCCTTCGAGCGCGCCGCGCCGACCGGCAAGCGCGTCGCCGTCATCGGCGGCGGGCCTGCCGGCCTCTCCTGCGCCCATCGCCTCGCCATGCATGGCCACGATGTCGTCATCCATGATGCGAAGCCGAAGCTCGGCGGCCTCAACGAATACGGCATCGCCGCCTACAAGAGCACCAACGAATTCGCCGCCGCCGAGGTCGATTTCGTCCTCTCCATCGGCGGCATCACGGTGGAAAACGGCAAAGCGCTCGGCCGCGACTTCACGATTCCCGAACTCCGCAACGCCTATGACGCCGTGTTCATCGGCCTCGGCCTTGCCGGCGTCGACGCCCTCGGCATCGCCGACGAGAGCCTCGACGGCGTCGCCGACGCGGTCGCTTACATCGCCGACCTCCGCCAGGCGGCGGACCTCTCGAAGCTGCCGGTCGGCCGCAAGGTCGTGGTGGTCGGCGGCGGTATGACCGCCATCGACATCGCCTCGCAGTCGAGGCGCCTCGGCGCCGAGGACGTGACCATCGTCTACCGCCGCGACGCCGAGAAGATGGGCGCCAGCGAATTCGAGCGCGAACTTGCCCAGACCGATGGCGTCCGCATCAAGCTCAATGCCCGGCCGAAGCGCCTCGTCACCGCCGGTGGCCGCGTCACCGGCATCGAGTTCGAATACACGCGCGAAGAAAACGGCAAGCTCGTCGGCACCGGCGAGACCTTTGCCCTCGACGCCGACATGGTCTTCAAGGCCATCGGCCAGGCCTTCGTCCCGGCGGTGCTGAACGGCGCCGAGGAAGCGATCACCCTCGAATCCGGCCGCATCAAGGTCGACGACGAAGGCCGCACATCGCTCGCCGGCGTCTGGGCCGCCGGCGACTGCGCCGCCGGCGGCGAGGATCTCACCGTGG
>JBDTLN010000438.1:0-2733 GCA_039934795.1 Bauldia sp.
GTTCGCGCCGATGAGCCCGTGGACCTCACCGGCGCGAACGTTGAACGTAACATCGTCTAGCGCGCGGACGCCGCCGAAACGCTTGCTGATGCCGCTGGCCGATAACAGCACGCGCCCGGCGTCGTCACTCATCCTTGGAATCGCTTCTCGCGGACGAGGAACGTATCGACATTGTCCTTCGTGACGATCTCGTTCGCCATGAAGTAGTTGCCTCCGGGAAGATCGAGCTTCGGCGCGGCGAGGATGGCCCTCTGATAGGCATACATGACCGGCAGGTAGCCCTGAAGATAAGGCTGCTGGCCGACGGTGGCGTCGATGTGGCCATCCTTGATCAGTTCGAGGGTCTGGTACATGAGATCGGTGCCGACGATCGGCTGCTTGAGGCCCATCTCCTTCCGCACCAGGCCGGCGGCGGCGGTATCCGGACCGCAAAGCGGCATGAGAGCGGCAAGGTCGGGGTTGGCCTTGAGGATGTCCTTCACCGTCGACAGTTCGGCCGCCATGTCGGCGGGGTTGGTGTTGTATACGTTGACGACGTCAAGGCCACCCTTCGTGGCGCCTTCCTTGGCGCCCTTGACGCGTAGGTCGAGGGCAAGGAGTCCGGGAGCGCAGTTGGTCAGCGCGACCTTGCCCTTGCCGCCAGCTAGTTTGGCGAGCATCTCACCCTGCACGATGGCAGCGCCGACAAGGTCCTGACCGAAGAACAGCTCGCGGGCGCTGTCAGGCGAGTCGCTGTTGGCGGTTACGACGATGACCCCGGCTTCGGTCGCCTTCTTGATCGGCGCGATCCACGCGTCGGCCTCAAGCGGAATGACCACGATTGCTTCGTAGCCGGTGTTCACCAGCTGCAGGAACTGCTGGATTTGGTTGACCGTGTTGGCATCGGGGACGCCTGTCCATTGGAGATCGATGCCGAGTTGGGCGCCGGCGTCTTCGGCGCCCACCTTGGTTGGCAGGAAATATGGGTTGCTGGTGTTGTAGCAGGTGACTGCCATCTTCACCGGCTTGCCGTAGTAGGAGTTGATCCACCCTTTCCAGTCGCTTTCGGCGGCGGCGGCGCGGGTGATGCCGCCAACGCTACCGAATGCTGCGGCTGTGCCGGCAAGGCCCAAGAGCTTGCCGAACGTGCGGCGGTCGACGTCGTGTTTTCTGTTTTCCTCGGACATTCATTCCTCCTTCTGGTTGTTCGCGCGGCTTCCGCCGGTCATGTTCTGGCTAACGGGTTGCTTCTGGTTTGATCGCGCCTGGTCAGCCAGGTCACCGTCACGGCCGCGATCAGAACGATGCCGGAGACCCCTTGCGTCCAATTGGGCGAGATGCCCCAGAGGACGATCAGATTCTGGATAATGCCGATGACGCAGAGCCCGAGCATCACGCCGATGATCGAGCCGCGGCCGCCTGTCAGCTGCACCCCGCCGATGATGGCGGCGGCAAGCACGGTCAGTTCGTAGCCGGAGCCGGCGGTCGGTCCGGCCGTGTGCAGGTAGGCGACCGAGCAGACGCCGGATAGCGCCGCGAGGGCGCCCGACAGCGCCAGCAGAAAGACCCGCATCCGCTCGACGTGGAATCCGACTAGGCGCGCGGCAACCGGGTTGCTGCCGACCGCGATCAGGCGGAAACCGAACGCGGTCTTTCGCAGGACGATTTCCGCGACAACCGCAATGACGAGGAAAAGGAGTGTGATGAACGTGACGCCGCCAACGCCTCCCTGGCCAAACCCGTCGAAGAAAGCTGGCGCGCTGGGCATTCCGGTTATGGGGGACCCGCCCGCGACGACGAGCGTCAAAGCGCGATAGACGCCGAGCGTTGCGAGCGTGACGACGACTGCCGATACATTGATGACCTGCGCCACGATGCCGTTGACGAGGCCGCAGGCGATGCCGGTGCCGATGCCGCCGGCAATCGAGAGCGGCACTCCGTAGCCGTTCTTCATGAGCAGCGCCGTTACGACGGCGGCGAGCGCATAGATCGAGCCGACGGATATATCGATCTCGCCGGCAATCAGCGCGAGGCCAACGCCGATGCTGAGAAAGCCGAGAAAGGTGACGCTCTGCAGGATCCCGGTGAGATTGTCGAGTGTGAGGAAATACTGATTGCTGACCGCCCCGACGACGAAGAAGATGATGGCGGCCGCCAGAATCCCGACCTCGTCGAAATGCGGGCGCCGCCTTCCGCTGGCCGACGCCGGAGCTTCCATGCCTATGCCGGGAGCCTGCATCTTCACACTTGCCACGCGTTTCTCTGGTCCGTTCTCGCTAGACAATCAGGACCGGCCTGATCCAGGAGCCGGTTGCTCCGGTGATCTTCAGGGGGAGGTTAACGAACAGCCCCTCCGTGACGTGGTCGTGTGCAACATCCTCGAGGTAGAGGTTCTCGAGGAGATGAACGCCGCGATCGACTAGCATGGCGCGGTGCGTGGTTGCTGCCGGATCGGTGAACGGAAGCGGCTCGGTTCCGGTGGTGTCCGTGGCGAGGACCGCCATGCCGGCCTCGTAGAGCCAGATTGCCGCCTCCGGTCCCACGCCGGGTTCGGCGGCCTGGAATGCCGCCGGATTTCCCCAGTCGAGGATCTTGCCGGTGCGCACCATGACGATGTCCCCTGAGCGAATCTGGAGGCCGGTCCTTGCCAGCTCGGCCTTGAGGTCGGCGATGGTGATTGCGTAGCGATCGTCGAGGCGGGTGCGGCCCTTCAGCGCCGGAATATCGAGTACGATTCCGCGCCCGACCATCGGC
>JBDTLN010000439.1:0-2732 GCA_039934795.1 Bauldia sp.
CGACTACCGCTTCCTCAGCCTGTCGCTGAAGGCGCACCCGCTGTCGTTCCTGCGTCAGCGCGATGCGACGCGCGGCATCGTCACCGCCGCATCGCTGCGCGAGACGCGGGATGGCGTTCGCGTCACCGCCGCCGGCCTTGTCATCATCCGCCAGCGGCCGGGCACCGCCAAGGGCGTCATCTTCATGACACTGGAAGACGAGACCGACATCGCCAACGCCATCGTCTGGCCGAAGGTCTTCGAGCGCTTTCGCCCGGTCGTCCTCGGCGCCCGCCTTGTCGGGGTGAGCGGCAAGCTGCAGAGCGCCAGCGGCGTCATCCATGTCGTCGCCGACCGGATCGACGATCTGACGCCGCTCCTCATGCTGCTCTCGGAAGATGCCGGCGACCTCTCCGCGCTCGCCCGCGCCGATGAGGTGGCGCGCCCCTCCGCCGACAATCGCGACAAGCTGAGCCCGCGTCGCCGGCTCACCCGCTCCGTCGAGAAGGATGTCGCGCTCATCGCCGATTTCGTCCGCTCGAGCGAAGAGCCCGGCGACGTCATGCCGAAGGGCCGCAACTTTCATTGATCGCGACCCGCAAGCCGCCTGCGCTACATGTCCGACATGACGGCAAGGCAAGCGAAATGCGGATACCCCTTTGCCGGCTTTCGCACTAGTCTCCCGCCGAATTCATTCGGGGAGATGCCGCAGTGCTGATTGGCAAGCCGGGCCCGGGCCTTTCCGCCCTCTGTCATGCGACGGCGGACCGCATCGAGATCCGCGGTCGCGACCTCACCGCCGACCTCATGGGCCACCTGACCTTCACCGAGTATTTCTTTTTCCTGATGACCGGGAGCATGCCGAAGGACGAGCAGCGCTTCTTCCTCGACCTCCTCCTTGTCGCCATTGCCGAGCACGGCCTCGTGCCGACCGCCATAGCCGCGCGCATGACCTACGATGCGGCGCCGGATTCGCTGCAGGGCGCGGTCGCCGCCGGCATCCTCGGCGCCGGCACCGTCATCCTCGGCACCGCCGAGCTCTGCGGCAAGGTCCTCGTCGAGGCGCGCGAGAAAGTCGAGGCCGGCGGTGACCCGGACGAAGTCGTCACCGCCATTGCCATGGGCATCGCGGCCCGCGGCGAAAAGATGCCGGGCTTCGGCCACCCGATCCACAAGGAAGGCGATCCCCGCACGGCGCGCATTTTCGACCTCGCCGACCGGCACAAAGTCTCGGCAACCCATGTCGACCTCGCCCGCCGCTTCGTGCCAGCGGTGAAGCAGGCTGCGGGCAAGGCGCTGCCCATGAACGTCTCCATGCCCATCGCCGCAGTGCTTCTCGACCTCGACTTCCCGGCCGCCATGATCAAGGGCATTCCGCTCCTCGCACGCACCGCCGGGCTGCTCGCCCATCTTGCCGAGGAGCAGGCCCGGCCGATCGGTTTCCTCATGGCCTCCAAGGCCGAGGACGCCATCGGCTATGACGGCAAGGCGCCGACATAATGTACGAGCCCGCCGTCGAGACGCTGCCCTGGGCCGACCAGCCGTCGGCCGACGACCCGCTTTACCGGCGCCAGATCGACTACCTCTTCGCCCGCTCGCCCTTCTACCGGATGAGGCTCACTGAGGCCGGCTTCGCCAATGCCGATGCCGTCGGCGGCCTCGCCCGCATCGCCGACCTCCCCTTCACCGAGAAGGACGACCTGCGGAAGACCCGCACCGAGGCCAACGCGGTCGGCGCCCATCTCGCGGCGCCCTTCGCCGATCTCGTCCGCATCTTCTCGACCAGCGGCACCACCGGCGCGCCGAGCTACATTCCGCTCACCGGCGGCGACCTTCGCAACTGGGTCCGCACCTCAGCGCGGAGCTACACCGCCTCCGGCGTCAAGCGCGGCGAGGCGTTCGTGTCGACCTACAATGCCGGCCCCTTCGTTGCCGGCGTCACGCTCGATGCGTTCCAGGAGATCGGCCTCTGCCACATTCCGGTCGGCAGCGGCAACACCGAGCGCCTGATGGCGGCGATCCGTTTCCTGAAGCCGACCGCCATGGGCATGACGCCATCCTACGCGCTGCATCTTGCCGAATGGGCGCGCCAGCGCGGCATCGAGCCGGCATCGCAGAGCGTGCGGAAGATTCTGGTCGCCGGCGAGCCCGGCGGCGGCGAGCCCGCCATGCGCCAGACCCTTGAGGCTGCGTGGAACGCCGACGTCACCGAGGCGATGGGCATCGGCGACATTTCCGTGTCGGTGTGGGGCGAGTGCACGGCGAAGCAGGGGATGCATTTCAGTGCCCGCGGCTTCGTTCATTTCGAGCTGATCGATCCGGCGACCGGCATGCCCGTGCCGATGGTCGACGGCGCCGAGGGTGAACTGGTCTACACGCATTTGCAGCACCAGGCGGCGCCCCTTCTCCGCTTTCGCAGCCGCGATCACGTCGTCGTCTGGACGGGCCCGTGCAAGTGCGGCCGTACCGCGCCGCGGGTTCGCTGCATCGGCCGCACCGACGACATGCTCATTGTGCGCGGTGTCAACATCTTCCCGACGGCACTCCGCGATCTGGTTAGCGGCTTCGCCCCCGAGACCAGCGGCGTCCTCTCCGTCCGGCCCACGCAGAAGGGCTTCCGCCAAGACCCGCCGCATGCCGGGCCAGACACTGGGAAAAACAACACCTAGCTCACTGCTCTCTCGCTTGCGCAAAGGCGCGTAAGCCGCGCATCGCGCGATGGCCGAAAACGGAAAAGTCCACAAACATGAGTC
>JBDTLN010000440.1:0-2730 GCA_039934795.1 Bauldia sp.
AGATCGTGAGGTCGGCGAGTTCCGGCGAGAAGGTGGCGGCGAGATTGTCGCCGCCCGACTCGATCAGCACCACGTCAAGCTGAGGGAAGCGCGCGCGCAGGTCGGCCACGGCGGCAAGATTGATCGACGCGTCCTCGCGTATCGCGGTGTGCGGGCAGCCACCGGTCTCGACGCCGACGATGCGCTCCGGCGGGAGCGCGCCGGAACGGGTGAGGAACTCGGCGTCCTCCTTGGTGTAGATGTCATTGGTGATTGCGGCGATGTCGTAGTCGTCGCGAAGTCGCTTGCAGAGGGCATCCATCAGCGCCGTCTTGCCGGAGCCGACTGGACCTCCGACTCCGATGCGGAGCGGACCGTGGGGCGAGGAATTCATGAGCGAAACAGCCTCGTATATTGGGTTTCGTGATTCATGGAAGCGATGTCGGCGCGGAGCGCGACGCCGCCGACATCTTCGAGCGGCGCTTTGCTAGCGTCTCTTGCGATTGCCTCGATCATGGGAACCAGTCGCGCCAGAATCCGCTGGCCGTCGGTCTGGCCGATGGGGATGGCGCGAACGCCCGCCGAGACGAGATTGGCGGCGAACGCGCCCAACCATGCCGTAAGGGCTGCGTCGCGGGGAATGTCCTCGCAAGCCGCCGCCATCGCGACGGCGACCGGATAGATGATCGGAATGTGCCCGGGAAGGCCGCCGATGAGGGCGGTCAGGCGCTCGTTTGGCCATGCCGCCGATACCGCGAGAAGGAAGGCGCGACCCTGCGCAGTCGCCTCGAGGTGGCGTTCCTTCGACGGCTGGAGCGCGGCGCCGAGTTCAATCAGGTCGGAAAGGGGCTTGAGGTCGAAGGTCCTTGCCGCCTGCCAGGCGTGAGAAAAAAGGATCGCATCGCTGCGGCCGGAGCCGTGCCGGAAAATGTCGCCGATCCACGCCTCAAGGTCGGCCGCGTTTGCCACGGTGCCGTCCTCGATCGCCCATTCGAGGCCGTGGCTGTAGGTGTATCCGCCGACCGGAAAGGCCGGCGAGAGCCAGGCCAGCAGGCGCTGGAGTGAAGCTGAGGACAGGTTGGTCGCCGACGCCGTCGCCGCAGGGTAACCCATCTCCCCTTCAAGGAGCGGGCCATGCCCGGCCTGCCTTAAGTCAGCCATGAGGGTCGTGGTGGTGACTATGGGAGTGGCTGCCGCCCGCTTGGCTGTGGGCGTGCGCCTCGGCATGGCTGTGGGCGTGACCGGACGCGTAGGCGCCGGGCTCAGGATCGAAGGGCGCCGAAATGAGCTTCACCGAACCGCCGAGGCCGGCGACCATCTCTTCGATGACGTGGTCGCGGCGGATCAGGATGAAGTCCGGAGTGATCTGCGCCGGAAGGTGACGGTTGCCGAGGTGCCAGGCGAGGCGCAACAGGGTCGCTGCATCGGGCGCGCCGATCTCGGAAAGCGGTTCGAGGGCGGCCCGAACCTCGACGATCCGGCCGTCATCGAGGACAAGGCCATCGCCATCCCTGAGGGCAATGGCCTCGGGCAGATCGAGCAGAAACGCCAGACCCCGCTCGCCGGTCATTGTCGTGCGGCGGCGATGACGGGCGTCGAAGTCGAGGACGACCGTGTCGCTCGCTGTATGCGACCAGTGCGAGGCGGCAAGGACTTTTGTGGCGCGGATCATGGTTCTCAGCTACGTCACTCGCACGGAACTGGCAAGGTTCAGGCCAGAAAGCGGGAGCGGAAGGATTGCGGGCGGTTCTTTTCGACAAGGACGGAACCCTGCTCGATTTCGAAGCGAGCTGGTGCGCCGTCTACCGGTCGTTGGCGGACGACGTAGCCGAAGGCGATGAGGCGCGGGCGGCGGCGCTTCTTGACGCCGGCGGGTTTGACGCCGAAGCGGGCCGTTTCAGGCCTGGCTCGGTGTTCGGGGCGGGGACGACCGTCGACCTCGTCAGGCTGTGGTTCCCGCAACTGGGGCCGGCCGAATTCGCCACTATGGTGGAGCGGTTCAACCGGATGTTCCACGACAGCGGCATCCGTCATTCCGTACCGATCCGGGGCCTGACCGACACGCTGCGCTCGCTCTCCAATCTCGGTCTGGCCATGGGAGTGGCCACCAACGACACCACCGAGGCGGCCCGCGCCGCCCTTGATATGCTCGGCGTCGGCGGCTGGCTGCCCCACGTCTATGGCTATGACGCGGTGGTGCGGCCGAAGCCGGCCGCGGACACGGTCGTTGCCTTTGCCGCGGCGACAGGCATCCCGCCGGCCGAGATGGCGGTCGTCGGCGACAATCTCCATGACCTCGACATGGCGCGGAACGCCGGCGCCGGTCTCGCCATCGCGGTTCTCACCGGCAACGGCGCGCGGGACGACCTCGAGCCGCATGCCGACATCGTGCTCGACAGTATCCGCGATCTGCCGGACCTCGCCCGCCGGCTGACGCGGGCCGATCGGCGATCCGGGTAGGCATCAGAACAAGAAGTACCTCTGGGCCATCGGCAGGACCTCGGCCGGCGCGCAGGTCAGCAGCTCGCCGTCGGCGCGGACCTCGTAGGTCTCGGGATCGACCTCGACGGTCGGCGTCGCGGAATTATGGATCATCGATTCTTTCGAGATGCCACCGCGGGTGTTGTGGACGGGCAAGAGCTGACGGCTCGTGCCGAGGCGCTCGGCCAGCCCCTCGCCGATCGCGGCGCGGCTGACGAAAGTCACGGACGAACTGGTCAGGGCCTTGCCGTAGGCGCCGAACATCGGCCG
>JBDTLN010000441.1:0-2717 GCA_039934795.1 Bauldia sp.
CAGGCGGCTCCTGGGAGTGAACCGGGCGGCGCCTCGGCCGGTCGATCCTCGCCGGCCCGTTGCGCCTGCGCCTGGCGAACGGATTGGCCAAAGAGCGACAGCATCGACTGCGGAAAGGCGAGAAGGAAGCGCCGGAAGTGCTCGTAGTCGAGGGTGAGCACGCTGGTCGGGCCCGATGCCCGAAGCGTCGCCGAGCGGCCGCCTGGCAGGAACAGCCCGTACTCGCCGACGATATCGCCGCGCGTCCGGCGTGCGACGGGCTTGGCGACGTCCGGCAGATAGACGTCGATCTCGCCGGCGGCGACGGCAAACACGCTGTCGGCCGGCTCGCCTGCCCTGCACAGGATTTCGCCGTCGGCAAGCTGGCGCCGCTCGAACATCATCGCCAGCACCTTGAGATCGCCGGCCGAGATGCTTTCGAACATCGCGCTCGCGGCCAGCACCTCGACTCGCGCCCGCGCCTCCTCCGGGTCGACATCCCTGCCCGCCATGTTGAAAAAGCGATTGGCGCGCTGGAGCATCTCGCGCCAGCGCCGGTTCTCGGTGAAATTGCGGCTCGGCATCAGGCTCTGATCGCCGGTCAGGCGCGCCGCTTCGCGGAGGCCCGAGACGTAAGCGCTGTGCATGCATGCCCAGTGCATGCGCGTCGTCGCCTCGCCGGCAAAGAGCAGGCGCTCGCTAACCGGCTCGGCAAGGGCGTCGATGTCGTCCGGCGTGGCGCCAAGGGCGATGTAGCTGTAGGCGCCGCGGGCAAACGGATCGCTGTCCCAGGTCGTGACCCGCACGCTCGATGGACGCACCGCATCGGCACCGAAGACTTCACTGAGGACACGCATCGCCCATTCCGTCGCCGCCGCGTTCGGCCAGCGCTCGATGGCGCGGCCGTGATCGCCGCCGACGAGCATGACGAGGACCGGTTTCCGGTGCGTCTTCCACATATTGACGATCGCCGTCGGCATCTCCGCGACGCGCGACGACATGTGGCCGAAGACATATTGATTGGGCGGCCAGAACGGGCGCTCGAAGGAGACGATGACCTTGGTGAGCGCGCCCATGCCGAGCCGGCCGATGGCCTCCGTCTTTCGGACCGGCAGCGGCGGATCGAAGCGCACTGTGCCGCTCTTCAACACACCGAGCGGCAAGGTGACGACCACCGCGTCCGCCTCGAATTCTCTCCCGTCCGTCGACACGGTGACCGAGCCGTTGCCGCCGTGGCGAATCTGTCGAACGACCGCGCCCCGCCGGATATCCAGGCCATCGGCGAGATGCTCGACGAGGGCGCCGACGCCCTCAACAAACACGCTGTCGCCGTAGCCATAGAGTTCGAAGCCATCGTCCCACCACAAGGTCGACAACTGCTCGGTGCCGGCGGCCCAGTCGTCGCGGGAGACCACCGTCATGTGCCAGGCAAGGTGGACGCGCTGTTCCTCGGAAAGGCCCCGCCCCGCGATCACCGCGTCGATGGCGCTGGCCAGCGATATGTCGGGTTGGCCGCTCAGCTCGAGCTTGCGGCGCAGCGCCTCGATCGCATCGCGCACCTCGTCGATGAGCGTGATGCTGTGTTCCTTGAGCTCCGCACCGAGCGGCTGGCCACCGCTGCGGAGCTGCAGTTGCTCCCAGCCGCCCGTATAGCTGCTGTCGCCACCGACGAAGAGGGTCGGCACGCCGAGCTCGCGCGCCAGATTGGTGATGGGATTGCCTTCGGTGCCGTGAATCCAGTGGGCGCCAAGGTCGACGCGATCCTCGGTCCATACGCGGCCGCCGATGCGGTCGCGGGCTTCGAGCACGGTAACCTTGATGCCGCCATTGACCAGCGCGCGCGCTGCCGCGAGGCCGGAAAGCCCGGCGCCCACGACGATTACACGGCGCACATCGCTCATGCCGGACGGGTGGTTGGCCTCTACAGCCTCCGACCAGAGATCGCCTCCCCGGTCCGGCCGAACACCTCATGGTGCCACCAGACGCGATCCCGTTCAAACCCGCCAGGACGAAGCTCGGCGAACGCTTCACTTTCGGAAACAAAACGGGGCCGGCTCCGAGCCGACCCCGCTTCTAGAGGCAGCACTTCAGCAGGCTCCGATGCTCACGGCGAGCAGCGCAGCCGGCGCTTCTTCCTGGCGCTAGCCGACCGCCGCCAGCGTTCGCGTCTTGACGCCGACCTCACGCGCCGCGCGCGGCTGGATGGGGGTCAGCACCGGCGCCCGGTCCTCGATCGCCTGCGCGGCGTCGAGCAGCAGATCCTCGCGGAAGCTTGCGCCGATGAGTTGCACGCCCTGCGGCAGGCCCTCGTCGCTGCCGACCGGCACCGCGCAGGAGGGCAATCCGAGGATGTTGACCGGCACGACCATCCGCATCGAGAACGCGATTTCCGCAACCCGGGAGATATCGTCGTCGACCGGCCATGGCTTCTCGCAAGACACCGGCGAGAGGATGATAGGATGCTTGGCGAGAAACTGCGACCACGCCGCGCCAATCTTGTGGATGCCGACCCAGGTTGCCATCTGCGCCGCCTGGTCGACGGGCTTGAAGAGGCCCTTGGCCACGAGCGCGTCGATGAACCCGACAAGGCCTTGGCCTGCGACCTGCGACATCTGCGGCCATACCTGCCCGATGTCGCCCCAGATCGCGTCGACCCAGGCCTGCATCGCTTCGCCGACCTGCGGCGGCTCGGCATCGACGACATCGTAGCCGGCGTCGGAAAGCCAGCCGGCGGCGCG
>JBDTLN010000442.1:0-2707 GCA_039934795.1 Bauldia sp.
CTGCCGGTTTCCCGGTCCCTGCGCATACGAAACGTTTCGCGAAACGTTTCGCGTGACGATTTTGCATGCTATTGCTGGGTCCGGCGCGGAGTCAACCTCCTTGGCGCCGAAGCAACAACAGGGTCGATGTGCGCGGCGAATCACTAAGCGGACCGCCTCCCCGGCGGATCGGAATAAGGGAAGTGGCCCGGCGCGCCGGTGTTGCCATTTCCACCGTCTCGAAGGTTTTCTCCGGGCGCGGCGAGGTAATCCCAGCGCTGCGGGTGCGCGTCCTGGCGGCCGCGGCCGAGCTCGGCTACCAGCCAAACTACATCGCCCAGAGTCTGCGCCGCGGGGCCACCGACCTTATCGGATTCGCCGCCGCGGATCTGTCCGATCCATTCTCAGCGGCGATCATTGCTGGCGCGGAGACGGTGCTGCGGCCCGCCGGATATGGGTTGCTGGTCATGAGCTCGAACTACGATCCGGACGTCGACGCGGCAAATGTTCGGTATTTGAACAGCCGCCGGGTCGATGCGGTCCTCGTCCTTCCGTCGCGCGAGGACGATCCGCGCCTCCTCGCCGCGCTTACCGAATTCGACGGGCCGGTAGTCGCGATCGAGAGCGCGATGCAAGGGCTTCTCCCGGTCGATGCCATTTGCGCCGACCATCGCGGCGGGATGCGCGCCGCCGTGGAACATCTGGTTGCCCTCGGCCATCGCCGTATCGCGGCGCTCACCGGGCCGATGGGGCGGCGCTCGGCGCGCGAACGCGCGGCTGGTCTGGTCGAGGGTCTGCGCGCTCACCACCTCGACGATCGGAGCGCATCCGTGGCGACGGAGCATGACGCCAAGGATGCCGAAGCCGCGACCCTCGATCTTCTCGGCAGGGCGGCACCACCGACGGCGCTCCTTGCCGGCGGCGGCCCGCTGCTCATCGGCGCTCTCCGCGCGATCCGGCGCTCAGGTTTTGCGATAGGCCGCGATCTGGCGCTCGTAGGCTGGGACGACAGCGCGCTTTGCGAACTGGCGCACCCGCCGATCGCGGTCGTCGACCGCGATGCCCACGGCCTCGGCGGCGCCGCGGCGAGCCTCGCACTGAAGCGTGTCGGCCACGGCAGCGCGCGCGAAACCGGCCCGCCGCTGGTCGAGATTCTCCCTACCCGGTTCATTCCGCGCGCTTCATGCATGGCGCTCGACCGCAGGAAATTCGTCGACAGCGAGAGCGCTTCGTCGGGAGGCTCGATCCATGGCTGAACTGGTTTCAATCCCCGCGGGACGGCGGGCGCTGGTTACGGGTGGCGCCAGTGGTCTCGGATTGGGTACGGCGCGACGCCTTCTCGAGTTTGGCGCCAAGGTCGCCATTGCCGACCTGCCGGCGTCCCTTGAGCGCTTGCCGGCGGAAGATGTCGGCCGGCTCGTCGCTATCCCCATGGACGTAGCCGACGACGCCTCGGTCGCTGCCGGCGTCGCACAGGCGGCCGGCGCCTTTGATGGGCTCGATACGCTCGTCAATTCCGCTGGCGTCTTCCAGTTCCGCGCGCTGGAAGGCATCGCCACGGTCGAATGGGACCGCATCCTCGACGTCAACCTCCGAGGCACATTCCTCGTCATGCGGGAGGCGATGCCGTATCTGAAGGCGTCCTCCCGCGGCCGCGTCGTCAATATCGCTTCGGACGCCGGCAAGACGGGTTTCGCCTTGCTCGCCGCGTATTGTGCATCAAAGTTCGGCGTCGTCGGTCTGACGCAGGCAGTGGCCGTGGAGGTCGCGCCTTTCGGAGTTCGAGTGAACGCGGTCTGTCCGGGAACCGTTGCAGACACCGGCATGGGACGCGTCGTCGTCGAGCAGAAGATCGACCTGGGTTACGGCGCCTCGCCCGCCGAAATCCTGCAGCGTGGCGCCGAAAGCTTCCCCCTCGGACGCGTCGGAACCGTATCCGACGTGGTCGAGGCAATCCTTTTCCTGATTTCGGAAAGCTCCAGCTGGATAACTGGCGAGTCGATCAACATCGACGGCGGCTCCCTCGCCGGATAACCCGGCGCCGGACCTAGCCGGGAGGCTAGCTGGCGGCGATCGCGACCCAGAGCCAACTTTGGTCTCACGCCAAAGGAGACGATCCATGACCACAACTGTCCTCGCCGATTTCTCGGACGCAATTGCCACCATCGTCGATCGCACCGCGCGGCGCGTGGTCGCCGTTCACGCCCGCAACGGCGCCCCGTCCAGCGGTTTCATCTTCAAGCCTGGAGTCATCGTGACGGCCGACGAGACCGTGGAGGCGGACGAAGGCGTCGAGGTGACGCTCCCCGACGGTCGCCGGAAAGCTGCGACGCTGGCCGGTCGCGATCCGACCACCGACATCGCCGTTTTTCGTGTCGACGGCGCCGAGGCGGGGGAAGCGATTGCCGATGCCGCCCCGGTTCGCGCCGGTGCCCTCGCTTTCGCGGTCGGTCGCGCCGGCGCCTCAACGCTCTCGGCAATGGGCACGGTCGCGCTGGTCGGTGAGCCGTGGCGAAGCTCGCAGGGCGGAATGATCGACGCATTTCTGCGCTTCGATATCCGCATCAGCCGCGCCGTTGAAGGCGGAGCCCTTGTCGACGCCCGCGGCGATTTCGTCGGCATGGCGGTCTTCGGGCCGCGCCGCAGGGTGATCGCGATCCCGGCCAAAACCATCGTCCGGGTCGTCGATCGCATCCTTGCCCATGGCTCGGTATCGCGCGGCTATGTC
>JBDTLN010000443.1:0-2689 GCA_039934795.1 Bauldia sp.
GAGCATTTCGATAGCGGCGATCTTCTCGTCGTCGGGAAGGTCGGACTTCAGCACTACGGCGGCGCGGGCGTCGCGCATCAGCGCGGCGATGCTGGCGTCCTTCTCGCTGGCGAGGGCGGCATCGAGGAGCGGGATCGCCGTGGCGTCGCCGCTCTGGAAGACCGAGGCGACGGCCGTCCGGCGGACCGCCGGGTCGGGGCTCATCAGCGTCAGCGAGCCGAGCGCCGTGCGCAGGAGGCCGCGCAGCTTGTTGTTGACCTTGATCTTGTCGAGTTCGCCCTTGGCCGCCTCGCCGGCCGCCTCGCCGGTGAGCGGATCGGTCAGGGCGAAGCCGTCGGATTGCGGCCTGGCGATGAACACCGCCTTGTCGCTCTTGCGCACGTAGAGGTCACCGGTGGAGAGAGCGTCCAGTGTCGCTGCGGCCGCGGGATCGCCGGTGACGACCAGCGCCTGGATTTGCTTCTCGAGCTCGACATAGCCGCCGGAGCCGAGGCCATTGACGAGGGCGCGGATGTCGGTGCCTTGCGCATTGGCCGGACCCGTCAGGAGGGCGCAAGCGAGAAGGCAGGCAGCAAGGATCAAACGGTGAAGCGTGGGCATCGTGCTTTCAAGGCGCCTGTCGATCTTGCTGTGAAAACGGGAGGCGGCCTGGCGCCGCCTCCCGACTTACTCAGGCGAGGCTGCGGGCTATGTACCCTTGCCGCCGCACTTGCCGGTTGCGGTGTTGAAGTTTCCGCAAGACATCGGCGCCCGCCAATCCGAGATCAGATCCTTGGAATCGGGAAGCAGGTAGTCGGACCATTCGTCACCGACCACGGCCGCGGTCTGCTGGACGATTTCGAACTGGCCGTCGGCCTGGATTTCACCGATCAGCACCGGCTTGGTGATGTGGTGGTTCGGCATCATCGTCGAATAGCCGCCGGTCAGGTTCGGCACCGAGACGCCGATCATGGCGTCGATGACCTTGTCCGGATCGGTGGAGCCGGCCTTCTCGACCGCCTTGACCCACATGTTGAAGCCGATGACGTGGGCTTCCATCGGGTCATTGGTCGTCCGCTTCGGGTTCTTCGTGTACTCCTGCCACGCGGCGATGAACGCCTTGTTTTCGGGAGTGTCGATCGACTCGAAGTAGTTCCACGCGGCGAGGTGGCCGACGAGCGGCGCCGTATCGAGACCGGCGAGCTCTTCTTCACCGACCGAGAAGGCGACGACCGGGATGTCCTCGGCCTTGATGCCGGCATTGCCGAGTTCCTTGTAGAAGGGAACGTTGGCGTCGCCGTTGATGGTCGAGACCACCGCCGTCTTCTTGCCTTCCGAGCCGAATTTCTTGATCGCCGCCACTTCGGTCTGCCAGTCGGAGAAGCCGAACGGCGTGTAGTTGATCGTGATGTCTTCGGCCGCGACGCCCTTGGCCTTCAGATAGGCCTCGAGAATCTTGTTGGTGGTGCGCGGATAGACGTAGTCGGTGCCTTCCAGCACCCAGCGCTTCACGCCGCCGCCTTCCTCGCTCATCAGGTAGTCGACCGCCGGGATCGCCTGCTGGTTGGGCGCGGCGCCGGTGTAGAAGATGTTCCGCTCGCTTTCCTCGCCCTCGTACTGGACGGGGTAGAAGAGCAGGCTGTTCAGCTCCTTGAAGACCGGCAGCACCGACTTGCGGCTGACCGAGGTCCAGCAGCCGAAAACCGCGGCGACCTTGTCCTGGCTGATCAGCTCGCGCGCCTTTTCGGCAAAGAGCGGCCAGTCGGACGCCGGGTCGACGACGACGGCTTCCAGTTTCTTGCCGAGCAGGCCGCCTTTCTTGTTCTGCTCGTCGATGAGGAAGAGCATCGTATCCTTCAGTGTCGTTTCGGAAATCGCCATCGTTCCCGACAGCGAGTGCAGCACGCCGACCTTGATCGTGTCGTCGGCTGCCAAGGAGGCGGTGGCTAGCGGGACCGCGAGGGCCGCCGCGGCCATCGCCGCCAGGAGTGACTTAGGTGACATCAACATGAATTCCCCCTGTTAAACAGGACGTCGTGGGAGGACGCCGTCGCCCCTATCGGCAAGTCGCGTGCCAGAGACCGGCGCGTGGATTTGCAATCGAATCCGGAGACGCTTCGAACGCCTGATGCATTTTTCGGCAGCGCCGAAAATGCTGCGACGCAAAAATAGGCGTTGCGACGAAACCAGGCAGGGACTCCCATGCCGGCGCCGTCATGAATTTTTCCGTCACCCGCGAAACGCAACCTTTCTTCGCAAAATTGCCGCCTCTATACTGGGCTTCTCTCTGAGGCGGGGGCGCAGCGGAGTTTAGGCAAATGACCGGTTTTACGCGGACGGCTCGGTCTGTCCTCGTCGTCCTTTTGACCCTTTTCGGCCTTGGCGCGGCGGTATTTTCCGCCAACGCCGCCGAACGGCGCGTCATCCTCACGCCCGACGGCGACTACACGGGCTTTGACCTCCGCACCGTCAAGCAGGTCGACCTCAAGGCCTGCGAAGCGGCATGCCTCGGCGATACCGCCTGCCGTGCCTTTACCTTCAATGCCAAGGCCGGCTGGTGCTTCCTCAAGACCGACAGCGGGCCTGTGGCCGGTTTCGCCGGGGCGACCGCCGGGCGCGTCGTCGACGCCATCGATTTCACCCCGAGCGTTGAACATCAGCGGAAGGCCGAGTTGGACTTCACCGGCGCCTATTTCGACGAATCCCGCAC
>JBDTLN010000444.1:0-2689 GCA_039934795.1 Bauldia sp.
GAGAAAGGTGGCGGTCGCCACGCCGCCCTCGAGCTTGCGAAGCCGCGTTTCGACGTTGCCGCGCATGTCGACCACCCTGAGATCCGGACGGAGACGGAGGGCAAGGGCCTTGCGGCGGAGTGACGAGGTGCCGACCACGGCGCCCTCCGGCAGATCCTCGATGCGAGTCGCGGCGTGGGAGATAAAGGCGTCGCGGACGTCTTCGCGCGGCAGGCACGCGGCGATGAGAAGCCCGGCGGGAAGGCGCGTCGGCAGATCCTTCGCCGAATGCACCCCGGCGTCGACGGCGCCGAGGAGGAGCGCCTCGTCGATCTCCTTGGTGAAGAGACCCTTGCCCCCGGCTTCGGCAAGCGGACGGTCGGTGATGCGGTCGCCAGTCGTCCGGATCGGCTGGATGGCGACCGACCGCGGCCCGGGCAAGGCGAGCAGCCGCCGCCGGGTCTCCTCGGCCTGGACGAGCGCCAGCGGGCTGCCGCGGGTGCCAAGGCGGATTTCGGCCGATTGCAAGGGATGCAGTCCGGATGTTAGGGCCAGTGAAGTCGGCGGCAGTCTATTGCCGGGCCGCCCCGATGCAAGGCAAGTGATCGCTGGCAGTCTTGCTATGATTCCCGCCGGGCCGGCAGAGCTAAGTATCTGCACGGCCGACCGGCAAGGAGAGGCAGACCATGCGTGATTTCAACGTCGGCTTCCTCATCTTCCACGGAATCACGCAGCTCGACTTCACCGGTCCGTTCGAAGTTCTGAGCCGGCTCGGAACACCGCCGTCAATCTCGGTCCCGAGCAAGTTCACCCACGCAAAAGTCCACGTTGTCGCAAAGACCATGATGCCGGTCGTGAGTGACCGCGGTCTCGGCATCATGCCAACGACCACTCTCGACCTCTGTCCACCGCTCGACCTGATCTGCGTGCCGGGCGGTGCGGGGGTCGCCGACGCGCTTGCCGACCGGGAGACGGTGGACTTCATTCGCCGCCAGGGTGGCCGGGCACAATACGTGACCTCGGTCTGCATGGGGGCCTTTCTCCTCGGCGCGGCGGATTTGCTGCAAGGGCGCCAGGCGACGACGCATTGGGCTTATGTCGACATGCTGCCGCTGGTCGGCGCCCGTCACGAGAAAGGCCGTATCGTTCGCGACGGCAATGTCTTTACGTCCGGCGGCGTATCCGCGGGAATCGACTTCGCCTTCAGCATCGTTGCCGAACTGGCCGGGCCGGAGGTCGCCAAGGCTGTTCAGCTTGCCATCGAGTATGACCCGGCACCGCCCTTCGACGCCGGTCACCCGGACAAGGCATCCGAGGCCGCAATCGCGTTGATGCGTCAACGCAACGACAAAGCCCGCGAAGGAATCCGCCAGGAACTCTCAAGACTGGGCATGGGCGCGGAATGATCGTTCTCGGCATCGAGACGAGTTGCGACGAGACGGCGGCGGCGGTCGTCGAGCGAAGGGCGGATGGCAGCGGGCGCATTCTCTCCGACATCGTCCTGTCGCAGACCGCGGACCATGCCGCCTTCGGCGGCGTCGTCCCTGAGATCGCGGCGCGGGCTCATGTCGAGGCGCTCGACGGGATCGTCGGCGCGGCGCTGAAATCCTCAGGGCTGCCGCTGGCCGCCGTCGACGCAATTGCCGCCACCGCCGGCCCCGGCCTCATCGGCGCGGTGATCGTCGGCCTGTCGACGGGCAAGGCCATCGCACTGGCGACGGGTAAGCCGCTCATCGCCGTCAACCATCTCGAAGGCCATGCGCTGACCGCGCGCCTCACTGATGGCCTCGCCTTCCCCTATCTCCTGCTGCTTGTCTCCGGCGGGCACAGCCAGTTCGTCTCCGTCGACGGCGTCGGCGCCTATCGTCGCATCGGCACGACCATCGACGACGCCCTCGGCGAATCCTTCGACAAGGCGGCAAAGCTTCTCGGCCTCGCCTATCCGGGCGGACCGGAGATCGAGCGGCTCGCCGAAGCCGGCGACCCCAAACGCTTCGCCCTCCCCCGCCCGCTCCTCGGCCGACCCGGCGCCGACTTTTCTTTCTCTGGCCTGAAGACGGCGCTCAGGCTCGCCGCCGAGGCAGCGGCGCCCTTGTCGGCGCGCGACGTCGCCGATCTTGCCGCGGCCTTCCAGGCCGCGGTTACCGACGTTGTCGCCGATCGTACGCGGCACGCGATGGCAGCGTTTCGGGCGATGCACGGTTCTGCGGACAAGGGGATGCCGCCCGCGCTGGTCATTGCCGGCGGAGTGGCGGCCAACAGGGCGATCCGAACTGCGCTGACGAAATTGGCGACCGCGAACGGGTTTCGGCTCGTCGCACCGCCCATCCGGCTTTGCTCGGACAACGCGGTGATGATCGCCTGGGCCGGCGCCGAGCGGCTGGCGCTCGGCCTCGCCGACCCGCTCGACTTCGCCGCCCGGCCGCGCTGGCCGCTCGATGAAACGGCGGCGCCGAAACTTGGTGCGGGGCAGAAGGGGATGCGCGCGTGATCGACAGCGTCGGCGTCATCGGCGGCGGCGCCTGGGGGACAGCGCTCTCCCTTGTCGCAGCGCGGGCCGGCCGGCGCGTGACGCTCTACGCGCGGGATGCGGCGACCGTGGCGGCTATCAACGGGCGTAACGAGTCACCGGTGCTGCCCGGCATCCGCCTCGACCGCGCCATCGCGGCGACCGCCGCCATCGCCACCGCCACGGCCGCCGACGCGGTGG
>JBDTLN010000445.1:0-2684 GCA_039934795.1 Bauldia sp.
TTGGCGAGGCAGACCAGGGCCTGCTGCATCGTCTTGGCGAAAGGCCCTGATGCGCCACCTGCTGGGCCGAGCAGTCGCGCCTCGACACCGTTGAACGTCAGGCGCGCGAGCTTGCGGGTTTCGTCCATCGTCTTGAGCCGTCGGCGGTCCAGGCCGGGCGTGTCGCCGGCGACGGTGAAGAACGACAGGCCGTCCTCGCCCTTCGAGCCGGGCTGGCGCGCCAGTACGACGATGAGATCCGCCGTGTGGCCATCGAGGACGAAGCTCTTGGTGCCGTCGAGGCGATAGACGGCGCCCGAGGGGACCGCTGTCATGGCGACGCCGGCGCCGTCGTTGCGGCCGTCGTCCTCGGAGAAGGCGAGCGTCGCGGTGGTGTCGCCCGAGGCGATCGATGGCAGCAGGGCGGCCTTCTGTTCCTCCGTGCCGGCATTCAGAATTGCGGTGGTGGCCAGCGCCGCGGTCGAGAAGAAGGGCGCGCACAAGAGGCCGCGGCCCATCTCTTCCAGCATGATGCCGAGCTCGCCATAGCCGAAGCCGCTGCCGCCATAGGCCTCGGGAATATGCACGGCGGTCAGGCCCAGTTCCCGATTGAGCTTCTGCCAGCCCTCGCGCTCCCAGCCGGCGTCGGTCGCCATCAGGCGGCGGACCTCCTTGGTGGGCGACCGCGCCTCGAGGGCCCGTCGCAGGCCGGCGCGGAACTCCTCCTGTTCCGGCGTAAAGCTGAACCGCATGATCCACTCCTCCCAACCCCTACTTGCCGCTATCTTGTCCGATATGAGCGGAACGACAAGAGCCTCCCCCATGGAACGCGCGCTGGCCCAGGCGCGGGCGGCCGCAGTGCGGGGCGAGGTGCCGATCGGCGCGGTGATTGTCGGCCCCGATGGCATGGTGCTGGCGGAAGCCGGCAACCAGACCGAGGCCGACCACGATCCGACGGCGCATGCCGAGATGCTGGCGATCCGCATGGCGGCTGCGAAGCTGGGCTCATCGCGGCTGGTTGGTTGCGATCTCCATGTCACGCTGGAGCCCTGCCCGATGTGCGCCCAGGCGATCTCCTTCGCACGCCTGCGCCGCGTCTACTGGGGCGCTTCGGATCCCAAGGGCGGCGGCGTCGAGTATGGTCCGCGCATCTTCGACCAGCCGACCTGCCACCACAGGCCCGAACTCTATTCGGGAATTGCCGAGGCAGAGGCGGGGGCGCTGCTGCGCGATTTCTTCAAGGCGCGGCGTTAGCCCGTCAGGGTTTGACGAACTTCAGGACGAACTCGTCCTTGGGCTGCGGCGGATCCGGCGTGTTCTTGTCGCGGGGATCGTTGGGATTGCGCAGGAAATTTCCCTCGGCCACCAGCTTGAAGCCCGCGGCCTCGACTTCCTTGCGCAGGAACGCTTCCTCGATGCGATGGAGCGTGCCCGACTCGGAAATGCCGGTGCCGGGGCGGCCCGAATGGTCGGCGATGACGTAGAAGCCACCCGGCTTCAGCGCGCGAAAGGCCGCCTGGTTCATCTTGGCGCGATCGACGTTCAAGAATCCGAGGTCGTGATAGTTGAACATCAGGGTCACGAGATCGAAGCGACCCTCCGCAAGTTCTGGCGGGACGGGATCTTCGAACGGGCGCGAGAGGGCGGTGATCGGCGCGGCGGCAACGCCAGCGGCCTTGAGCTTGTCGTTGCGATCGGCAAGGGCCACTGGCGAGGGACGTGGCGCCGCGGGCGCTGCCGGAGCCGCGGCGGGTGGAGCGGCGGGCGTGGCGGAAGGATTGGCATTGCCTTCGGGCGCGGCGGGGCGCGGCGCGGGCTGGTTGGGATCGCGTGGACGGCTCTGGCCATAGACCGCGCCGGAGGGCCCGATCGTGCGCGCCAGCAATTCCGTCGTGTAGCCACCACCGGCGCTGAGATCGAGGGCGGTGATGCCAGGGCGAACGCCGATGAAGACCAGTATCTCCTGGGGCTTGCGGCGCTTGTCGTTGGTCAGGTCGGCGGCACTGCGATCCGGGCTGGCCACGATCTTGGCCGCCTGTTCCGGCGAGACCGGCTGCGCCGTGGCGGCGCCGATGCCGAGAAGGAGAGCGGCGCCGAGCGCACCGGCTGTCAGGAAATGCTTGGGTCCGATCATCATGGGCTTGCTCTCCATTCGGCCTGAACGTCCACATCTGCATCGGTCGTCTGCTGGCGTCGCCGCTCGAATGCCTGAGGGGCGAGCCGCGAGAATGCCCACACCGCGGCGCCGCGCACCAGAGGCGAGGGATCTTCCAGCAACCGTTCGACCGTGGCCAGCGCCGTCTCCGGGGCGGCGCTGTTGCCGAGTGCGTAGGCGACGTTGCGCACAAAGCGGTCGCGGCCGATGCGCTTGATGGCGGTGCCGGCGAAACGTTGGCGAAAGCCCGCGTCGTCGAGGGTGGCCAGTTCGACGAGCGTCGGCGCCGTGAGTTCCGGCCGCGGCAGGAAGGCTGCTTCCTGCGCCGTCCTGGCGAACTTGTTCCACGGGCAGGCGGCCAGGCAATCGTCGCAACCATAGATGCGGTTGCCGAGGGCGGCGCGGAATTCGCGGTCGATGGCGCCCTCGTGCTCGATGGTGAGGTAGGAGATGCAGCGTCGCGCGTCGAGCTTGTAGGGTGCGGGGAACGCCGCCGTCGGGCAGGCATCGAGGCAGGCGCGGCACTGGCCGCAATGGTCGCTCTCGGCCG
>JBDTLN010000446.1:0-2681 GCA_039934795.1 Bauldia sp.
TCAGCTTCTTGATCAGCGTGTTGTCGCTGTTGCGGCCCCGCACGCCCTTCGGCGCGTCGAGCTTGTAGCTGCGCTTCAGCTTGACGCCGGCCAGCTTCTCGACGATGTCGACCAGGCGGTTGATGCTGACCAGCTCGTCGCTGCCGACGTTCAGCGGCTCGATGATGTCGCTCTCGGCGAGCTTGATGGTGCCGGCGGTGCAGTCGTCGATGTACATGAACGAGCGGGTCTGCTCGCCGTCGCCCCAGATTTCGATCTCGAGCTTGCCCGACAGCTTTGCCTGGATGACCTTGCGGCACATTGCGGCCGGGGCCTTCTCGCGACCGCCGTCATAGGTGCCTTCCGGGCCGTAGACGTTGTGGTAGCGGGCGACGCGCGTGGCGATGCCATAGTCCTCGCGGTAATGGCGCGCCATGCGCTCGCTGAACAGCTTCTCCCAGCCGTAGCCGTCTTCCGCCAATGCGGGGTAGGCGTCCTCTTCCTTGAGCGCGGTGACGTTGGCGTCGGTCTGCTTGTCGCCGTTGTAGACGCAAGCCGACGACGAATAGAAGAAGCGCTCGACGCCGGCTTCCTTGGCCGCCACCAGCATGTGGGTGCTGACCAGCACCGACAGCATGCACTCGGCTTTGTGGGTTTCGATGAAGCCCATGCCGCCCATGTCGGCGGCGAGGTTGTAGATCATCCGGGCGTCCTTCGCGGCGGCCCGGCAGGGCTCGAGCAGCGCGAGGTCGCCGACCTGGTTTTCCACACCGGGGAACTTCTGGTACCACTCATTCAGCGGCTTGACGTCGACGGCCCTGATCTTGGTGTGGCCCCGCTGCTGCAGGACGCGGACCAGATGGCCACCGATGAAACCACCGGCACCGGTGACGACCACGAGATCATTCTTCGACATTAAGCAGCCTTTCAATCGACGCGAGGGGGCGTTTTAACCGACTTTTCAACGAGTTGCGAGACGGGCTGCTGAATCTCAGGTAGCACACGTCCGGCGGCTCGACCCCGTTGCCGGTGCCCTTATGATCGAGGCTGGGCAGGGATAGGCGCGCAGGCCAGCGTTTGCTCGTCTGACGCTGCCCCGTCAAGTCGTTGAAATGTCGCATCTATACTGCAATATTGTGGAGAGGCTCGTCTCGCTCATGCACTCCTTACGTCTCGGCCTGGAACTGACCGGACCTGAAAGGCACTTCGGATGACTTACATCCTCGGGCTGAACGCCTTTCATGCCGACGCGGCGGCCTGCCTGGTGAAGGATGGCGAACTCATCGCCGCCGTCGAGGAGGAGCGTTTCCGGCGGATCAAGCACTGGGGCGGATTTCCCGGCGAATCGATCCGATATTGCCTGGCCGAGGCCGGCATCGAACTGGGCGACGTCGAGCATGTCGCGGTCAATAGCGACAATCGGGCGAACCGCTGGCGCAAGCTGGCCTACGTGCTGACCTCGGGCGTCAGTCCGGGCTACGTGCTCAGCCGGCTGCGTCAGCGCGGCGAGCGCGCGGATATCGCGGGCAACCTCAAGCGCGATCTGCCGGAGCAGGAATTCCGCGGCACCGTGCATGCCGTCGAGCATCACCTCTGCCATCTCGCCTCGGCGTTCCTGGTCTCGCCCTACGACAAGGCGGTTGCGATCTCAGTGGACGGCTTCGGCGACTTTTCCTCGGCGGCCTGGGGGTTGGGTCAGGGCGGCAGCCTGCAGGTCGATGGGCGTGTCTATTTTCCGCATTCGCTGGGCGTCTTCTACGAGGCGATGACGCAGTTCATCGGCTTTCCGCACTACGGCGACGAATACAAGGTGATGGGCCTCGCCCCGTATGGAGAGCCACGCTACGTCGAGCAGATGAAGCAGATCGTGCGGCTCAAGGACGACGGCAGCTTCGCCCTCGACCTGCGCTATTTTCGCCATGCCTCCGGCGAGGGTGCCAACTATTCGGTGAAGGAGGGCATTCCCTCAGGCGGGCGCCTGTGGAGCGACGCGCTGGCCGGGTTGCTCGGGCCGGCGCGCGATCCCACGGCTCCGCTGGAGGATCGCCATCGCGACATCGCCCGCTCAGCGCAGGTGACCTACGAGAACGCCTTCTTCAATCTGCTCGACGCCTTGCACCGGCGCTACGACACCGACGCCGTCGTGCTGGCGGGTGGCTGCGCCAACAACTCCGTCGCCAACGGCAAGGTCCTCGAACGCTCGCCCTTCAAGAAGCTTTACGTTCAGTCGGCCGGCGGCGACGCCGGCGGGGCCATCGGCGCCGCCTTCGAGACCTGGCATCGGCTGTCTGGTCCGGCGGTGAAACGCCACTTCGTGATGGATCATGCCTATTGGGGGCCGTCGGCGACGCCGGAGCAGATTGCGGCGGCGATTGGCGCGCGGCGCGCGGATTTCGATGCGGCGGGCTGCACCATCGAGCGGGTCGGCGACGAGGCGGCTCTCTGCCGCCGGACAGCGCAGGCGATTTCCGAAGGCAAGGTGATCGGCTGGTTCCAGGGCCGGCTGGAGTGGGGGCCGCGCGCGCTCGGCAACCGCTCGATCCTGGGTGATCCGCGCCGGGCCGACATGAAGGACATCCTCAACCTCAAGATCAAGCGACGGGAGTCCTTCCGGCCGTTCGCTCCCTCGATCCTGCGCACCGCGGTGCCGGACTGGTTCGAGACCGACGACGACGTGCCCTTCATGATGCAGGTCTTCCGGA
>JBDTLN010000447.1:0-2680 GCA_039934795.1 Bauldia sp.
GGTTTGTTGTCGAAATACTAGGCCGGCGTCTCTGGTATCGCTACCAGAAAAAGCCGTTCCGGATCAGCTGGCGCTCCAGCCGCCGTCGATCGGAAGGGCCGCGCCGGTGATGTCGCGGCCGCCAGGGCCGCACAGGAAGGCGGCGAGTGCGGCCACACCATCCATCGCCACGAAGCGGCCCGACGGCTGGCGCGAGGCCATGAAGGAACGATCACCTCGTCGCGCGCCAAACCCTTCTCGGCCATGAATTCCGCCAGCCGCTGTTCGATGGCGGGCGTTGGCGACGAGCCGGGGCAGGAAATCGCGCCGGCGCATGCCGGACAGCGAGAGCCGCGCGGTGTGAAAGGCGGCCGAAAGATTGACCGCCAGCGTCCGATCCCACTCCTCGGTCTTGAAATCATCGAGCGGCGAGAAATGGCGGACGACGGCATTGTTGATCACGATGTCGACCGCCCCGAAGGTACGCTCGGCGGTTTCGACCAGGTCGGTGATCTGGCTCGGCACGCCGAGGTCGGCTTCATGATGGAGCGCGCGCGCACCGTGACTGTCCTCGAGATGCCGGCGCTGTCGCTCGATCTCCGCCGAATCGCCGAACCCGCTCAGCATGACGTGGCAACCCTGAGCGGCGAGCTGCTCCGCCATGGCGGAGCCAAGCCCCTGTGTCGAGCCGGTGACCAGCGCGCACTTGTCTTTCAGCATGTGGTTCCTTCAGGTGCTCTCGCGCTGGACGATCTCGAAACCGACGTCGATCCTCACGCGCTCCGACGGTGCACCCAGCAGGCGATTGACGAGCAGTTCGGCGCTGCGCCGCCCGATCTCGTCGCGCGGAATCCGCAGCGTCGTCACCGTGGGAACCGCGTGGCGCAGCAGGTCGAGGTCATCGAAGCTCGCGATGGCGACGCGACCGGGAACCGCCCAGCCGCGGCGCTGGCACTCGAACAGCGCGCCCACGGCCAGCACGTCGCCGGCGAAAAAGCAGGCGTCGAGACCGGGATGAGTCTGGATCAACCGCACCAGGGCGTCAGCGCCCTCGGCGAAACCGCCGGGGGCCTCGAGCACGAGGCTGGGATCCGCTGGCAGCCCGAGCTCTTTCAGCGCGGCGAAATAGCCGCGACGGCGCTCCTCCGAGCGGTCATTGTCACGCAGCGGCAACGTCACGAAGCCGATCTTGCGGTAGCCGAGGCGACCGAGATGCGCAGTCATCGCCCGGGCGGCCTCGAAGTTCGAGTAGCTCACCGCCATGTCGAGCGGCTCGGCGGGAAGATTGCCGGTCTCGATCACCGGCACGCCGGTCTTGGCGACGAGGTCGCGGACCTGCTTGCTGTGCGTCGTGTTGTGCAACACGAGACCACAGACACGTTGGGCCAGCAGGGCCGAGACGAGGGCCTCCTCGTCTTCGAGATGGTGTCCGCTATTGGCGATCATCAGGTGAAAGCCGTTGGTGCGCAGCACATCGGAGATCGCCTGTACCATGTTGGCGTACAGCGAGTTGCGAATGCTGGGCACGATCAGGCCGACGACATTCGAGCGCTTGGACGACAGGCTGCCGGCAATGCGGTTGGGCAGGTAGCCGAACTCGCGCACGGCGGCATCGACTTTGCGCCGCATCTTCTCCGACACCGTCGAGGGTTCACGGAGCGCACGCGACACCGTCATCGGCGAGACGCCGGCGTGGCGCGCAATGTCGCTCATCTTGATGTCTGCGCCGCCATCGCGCCTCGGCTTATCGCTCATCCTGCGCCGCTCATCCTGCTCCCGCTCTTCATTGACGATTTCGATACAGCGAGATTATAGGATGGTAGCGATACCAAGAGAACGACAGACTGCGTGGATACGGCAGGCGGGAGAAAAATATGGCTGGTGAGATGTTGGGATTCGTCGGTGTCGGACGCATGGGCGGACCGATGGCCTCGCGCCTGCTCGATGCGGGCTATCGCCTCTGCGTCTATGACCTGTCCGAAGCGGCAACGGCGCCCCTGGTGGCCCGCGGCGCCGAGCTTGCGGCCTCGCCGGCCGAAGTGGCGTCGGCCGCCGACATCGTCCTTGTCAGCCTGCCGACGCCGGACATCGTGCGGCAGGTCGTGCTGGGCGGAAACGGCGGCATCATCAACGGCTCGAAGGTGCGCCTTCTGATCGACCTCTCGACCACCGGACCCAGTGTTGCCACCGAAGTAGCCGCCCAGCTCGCCGAACGCCGGATCGGTTGGGTCGATGCGCCGGTGAGCGGCGGCGTGACCGGCGCCAAGGCCGGAACGCTCGCCGTCATGGTGTCGTGCCCGAAGCCTGCCTTGGTGGAGATCGAGCCGGTCCTGAAGGTCTTCGGCCGGCTGTTCTACACCGGAGAGAAGCCGGGCCTCGCCCAGACGGCGAAGCTCGCC
Source organism: Bauldia sp. (assembly GCA_039934795.1). Classification (GTDB taxonomy): domain Bacteria; phylum Pseudomonadota; class Alphaproteobacteria; order Rhizobiales; family Kaistiaceae; genus CAMCWB01. The sequence continues at coordinate 2,379 of JBDTLN010000447.1, forward strand.
AACAACCTGCTCGCGGCGACCGCGATCGTGGCGACCTCGGAGGCGATGGCGATGGGCGTCAAGGCCGGGCTCGATGCCAAGGTCCTGATCGACATCATCAATGCCTCGAGCGGACGCAACAGCGCGACCCAGGACAAGTTCCCGCGCGCGGTGCTGCCGGGCACCTTCGATTTCGGCTTCACCACCGCTCTTTCCTACAAGGACGTTCGCCTCTGCATCGAGGAGGCCGAAGCGATGGGCATTCCCATGGTCGTGGGTGCCGCGGTTCGCCAGATGCTGGCCGTCACCAAGGCCCGGTTCGG
>JBDTLN010000448.1:0-2674 GCA_039934795.1 Bauldia sp.
GAATGCGGTCGCCGGGCAGGCCGATGACGCGCTTGATGTAGTCGGTCGAATTGTCGCGCGGCAGCTTGAACACGGCGATGTCGCCGCGCTGGGGCGGCGCCGACCATATGCGGCCGCTGAATAACGGAATGCCGTAGGGCAGCGAGTACCGGCTGTAGCCGTAGGAGTATTTCGAGACGAACAGGTAGTCGCCGACCAGCAGGGTCTCTTTCATCGAGCCCGACGGGATATTGAACGGCTGGAACAGAAGCGTCCGGACGACCAGCGCCAGGAGCAACGCCTGGATGACGATCTTGACCGTCTCACCGATGCCGCCGCCGGTCTTTTCCCGCGATTTCGTGGCCACGCTCATTTTTTCCGGTCCAGTCGCCTCGAGAAAGTCGCCCGGTAATACCGGCTTGATGATCCACACGCAACGTGTGCAGCGGCTCCTTCCTAGGCCGGAACCGCCTCAATGATGACGAAAGCCTGCGCCAGCGGGAAGTCGTCGGTGATGGTCAGGTGGATGTGGGCGCGGTGGCCGTCGGGGACAAGCCTCGTCAGACGCGCCGCGGCGCCGCCGGTGAGGGCCATGGTCGGCTTTCCCGACCTGAGGTTCACCACACCCATGTCGCGCCAGAACACGCCGTCGCGAAGTCCCGTGCCGAGGGCCTTGGCGCAGGCCTCCTTGGCGGCAAAACGCTTGGCGTAAGAGGCCGCGCGCTGCTTGCGACCCTCCGACTTCCGCACCTCGATCGTCGTGAAGATGCGGTTGATGAATTTTTCGCCATATTTCTCGAGGGTCTTTTCTATGCGGCGGATGTCGATGAGGTCGCTGCCAATGCCGACGATCATGCCGGCAGCACCATCGCGGCCTCGGCGCGCGCCTCGCTCATCAGGCGGCGCATGGTGCCGACACTCTCGGCTAGGCCGATGAAGATCGCCTCGCCGATCAGGAAATGGCCGATATTGAGTTCGACGATCTCCGGAATCCGGGCCACCGGCTTGACCGTATCGAAGGAAAGGCCGTGGCCGGCATGGATTTCGAGGCCAAGGCTCCGGCCATACCTCGCCGCTTCGGCGAGGCGGGCGAGTTCCCGGGCAAAGGCATGGGGGCCCGACAGGAACGCCTCGCAATAGGTGCCGGTGTGAAGCTCCACGACCGGGGCGGCCAACGCACTGGCTGCGTCAAGTTGCCTCCGCTCCGGCTCAATGAACAACGAAACGCGGATTCCGGCGGCGCCAAGGGCGCGGACGATCGGCGCCAGATGGTTGTGTCCGCCGGCCGCGTCGAGACCGCCTTCGGTGGTCCGCTCCTCCCGCTTCTCCGGCACAAGGCAGGCGGCATGCGGCCGGTGGCGAAGCGCGATCGACAGCATCTCGTCGGTGGCGGCCATTTCAAGGTTGAGCGGCAGCGCGATCCGCTGGCGCAGCCGCTCGATGTCGACGTCGCCGATGTGACGGCGGTCTTCCCGCAAGTGGGCCGTGATGCCGTCGGCGCCGGCTGCGGCGGCGATTTCGGCGGCGCGCAGCGGATCGGGGTGATCGCCGCCGCGGGCGTTTCGAATGGTGGCGACATGGTCGATGTTAACGCCGAGGCGGAGCGGAGAAGCGGCCGTCATGGAGCTGGATCCCCGCCGGCGATTTCGGCCAATGCCGCCGCGCGTTCGATGCGTCGCGCCGCCAGGCGATGCCGCCGCGCAGCCTGATAGGCTTTCACGCCGAGGACGACGATCACATAGGCGACAACGCCTGAGGCAATCCCCAGCGGTACGGCGCCGATGGTCATCGGCTTGATGATCGGCAGGATGCCGCTCAGCGGCTGGTGCGTCAGTCCGGAAGCCAGGTCACGGAAGCTCATCTCGTCGCCCGGGGCGTCGAGAAGGCGATTGCCAAGCGCGAAAGACGACCACCAGATGAACGGGAAAGTGAAGGGGTTGCCGACGAACGTGCCTAGCGCCGCGGCGAGGAAGTTCCCGCCAATAACGAATGCGAGGGCCACGCTCAGCAGAATGTGGAGCCCAATGAACGGCGTCCACGAGGCGAAGACGCCGGCCGCGAAGCCAAGGGCGATCGCATGGGGCGAACCGGCGAGGCGCAGGACGCGCTTGGAGAAATACTGAATCGAGCGCGACCAGCCGTTGCTCGGCCAAAGGGCAACACGGATGCGCTCAACGCGCTTTTGAGGGGTTCGGCGGCGGAACAGCATACCGCTAAACTAGGCCACGACTGCCCGGTTTAACAGCCGGGATCGCCGCCAGCTCCGGCGGGATTTGGTCGGCCGGATAGGCCGGAACACGATATTTGGCAAGCGCCACCAGCGGCACGCCGACATCGGCCTCGCCTCCGGACCGGTCGATGAGGCAGGCACAGCCGACAACCGAGGCCCCCGCCGCCCGCACGGCCTCGATCGTCTCGCGAATGGAAAGACCGGTGGTGACGATATCCTCGACGATGAGGACGCGCGTGCCCGCGGCGACGTCGAACCGGCGGAAACGGAACTTGCCTTCCTCCCTTTCCACCCAGACGGCGGGAATTCCGAGCTGGCGCGCCGTCTCGTAGCCGGGAACGATGCCGCCGACGGCCGGAGACACGACGAGGTCGATGGCGCCGAGACCCGCCTCCTGGATCTTGCCGGCGAGCGCCTTGCACAGAAGCTCGGTCCGGTCGGGATACATGAACACCCGGGCCTTCT
>JBDTLN010000449.1:0-2673 GCA_039934795.1 Bauldia sp.
GATCGGTCATCTTGAGACCGCGTTCAACGCAGAGGACTTCGAGTTTGGCTTTCCGGTCCGGCATGCGGGAATACCCTACACCGGTCGGCGTTCGCGGTATAGTTGGGGACATGTCCATGCAGCCAAAGTCTATACAGCCGGACCGTGACATCGATATTACCGGGGAAGTCTGCCCTATGACGTTCGTGCGGACCAAGCTGATGCTTGAGCGCATGAAATCAGGCGAGATTCTGCGGGTCAGGCTGGTTGGCGAAGAACCGCTCAGGAATGTCCCGCGCGCCGCTCGAGACGAGGGCCACGCTATTTTGGGGATCGAGGCGGCCGGCGGCGTCCATATGGTGACAATCCGCCGGGCATGATCGGTCGGGCGTGATCAATCGAGATCGAGACGCATTATGAACGCGTCCACCGCGGGACGGTCGCCGCGCCGGAAGTAGGCCGGCCGACGGCCGACGTCGCGAAAGCCGGCACCCTCGTACAATGTCCGGGCGCCAGGATTGTCAGTGGCGACCTCGAGAAACAGGGTTCGGGCGCCGGTTGCCCGGACGTGGCCGAGGGCGGCCGCCAGCAGGGCCCGCCCGGCGCCGCGACGGCGCTCGGCCGGTCGTACGGCGATGGTGACGAGTTCCGCCTCGTCGGCCACTACCCGGCAAATAGCCATGCCGACATCCGCCCCGTCGACTTGAAGCAAAAGCCCCGCGACACCCGGCGACGCCAACAGTTCGGCCATGTCCTGTCGCGTCCAGCCACGCTCGCCAAGGGGCGTGAAAGCCTCACCGTGCAACGCGGCCGCACGGTCGAGATCGAGCGCGCCCATGGGACGCGGAATCAGGGGACGCAGGGCACGGGGCATGTGGGGCGCAGGCACTCAGTCCACCGTCCGGCGCGCGCCATCGGGCAGGGTAATGCTGACACCGCGCAGGTACAGCGGTCTCGGCAAGCCCTCACTTGCGTTGCGCGCCCGCCAGGTCTCGACACCTTCGGAGACTCCGAGACGTGCAATCGTGACAGGATCCACGCTGGCCACCTCGGCTTCGCTATCGACGCCGGCCGCGACCAGATGCGGTACGAGCAGGCCCACGTCAGGGCCAACGACCAAACAAGGCCGGTCCCGCAGGCGGTCCGCCAGCCCGGCGGCGGTGGCGGCAAACGGCGACTGCACGTCCTCATCGATCGCGCAGAACCAGTCGCCGAGGCGGCTGTCGATGGCGGCAACTGCGAACCGCTTGTGCAGAGTTGCCAAGCGCGCCGCCTGGGCAATCAGCACGGAGGTTGTCGAAACACCGGCCAGCGGGATGCCGAGACCAATGGCGAGGCCGCGCGCCGCCGCCAACCCGATCCGCACACCGGTGAAGCTTCCCGGGCCGATCGTGACGGCGATCAGCGACAAGTCGCGCCGCGCTACGCCGGCGTCACGAAGGATCGATGCCACCGCCGGAAGCAGCCTGACCGCCTGGTCCCGTCCCTCTTCGCGCAGGGATGCCAGGCAGGCGCCGTCGCGCACCACCGCGACGCCCAGTCCGCTGATCGCACAGTCGAGTGCGAGCACCAGGCTCATGCCAGGCTCGAGATCAGTCGGCCCGTCCACCAGCCTCTGGCGTTCGATCGGACGGCTAGGCATTCTTTGATCATGAAACTCGATCTGATTGCGATCGCCCCGCCCGACTTCGATGTGGACGTGACGCTGGCCTATGCGACCGATGCCAATCTAACGGGCAGACCCGTCTACCGGAATGCCGAATGCTGGCTGCATCGCGCGGCGGCCGAGCGGCTCGCCGCCGCGGTGGCGCTGGCCCGGCCGCTCGGTCTGCGGCTGCGCATCTTCGATGCGCTGCGGCCGGTCGAGGCGCAGTGGACACTGTGGAACGTCAATCCCGATCCGGAATTCATCGCCGACCCGCGCCGCGGCTCGCCGCATTCGCGCGGCGTGGCCGTCGACCTCAGCTTGCTGGACGAGAGCGGCCGCGAATTCGACATGGGCACGGCGTTCGACGCCTTTACACCGTTGTCGCATCATGGCCGAACCGACGTTTCCGCCGAGGCCCAGCGCAACCGGCTGCTGCTGATGGGCCTGATGACCGCCGCAGGCTGGGACTTCTACCGCAACGAGTGGTGGCACTATCAGCTCTTCGATGCCCGGCGCTATCCGCTGGTCAGCGACGCCGATTTGCCACGACCGATGATGTGACGGGACATGCCGGGTCCCAGTATCCCGAGTGAAGCGAGGGATTTCTCAGAAGCTCGAGAGCCGGGCCTTGTCGAAGTCGGCGAGTTCGTTCTCGCGCATGATCTGGCGCACGAACTGCACATAGCCCTGGCCGCGCTCGGAATAGCGCAGCAGCATGCCGATCAGACGATAGCCCTCGGGATGCTCGCCACGCTGGCGCATCGTCGCGCGTTCGGCACGAAACCCGGCGTAGGCAGGATGGGTGTTCAGATTGGTGACGTAGGCGTCGGTGGCCTCGCCGACGTCCTTGAAGGGCTGCGGCATGCCGGCGCCCGGAGTCCACGGAACGGAGACGCTGTGACGGCCCCCCGACTGGATCTGGCCGAACAGGGCGTTGCCGTTGCGCGCGGCAAATGAAGTGCCCCAGCCCGACTCGACGCCGCCCTGGGCAATCGCCATCGAGGGCGGGACGATATCGACGCGGCGCACCAGTTCGTCGAGCTTGT
>JBDTLN010000450.1:0-2673 GCA_039934795.1 Bauldia sp.
TGATGAATACCTGCATCAAGCGGTCGCGATCGGCACGGACGAGGCCGTCGGCAGGTTGGACATCGGCGTCAAGAGCCGAGCGGGCGTCGCGGAAGAGGCCGCCGGTGGCGGCGATGGCGTCTTCGAGGACGCTGCCCGGATCGACGTCGGCCATCCGCCAGTCAGCCTGGCCCTGCTCGAGGCGGGTCAGGTCGAGGATCGTGTCGAGGAGGCGGGTGAGGCGCTCGGTTTCGCTCTGGATGATGGCGAAGTAACGCTCGCGCTGCTCCGGGGCGATGGCGTCGCGCTCGCTCAGGATCTCCGAGAAGGTGCGGATGGAGGTCAGCGGCGTGCGGAGCTCGTGGCTGACGGTCGACAGGAAATCGTCCTTTAGTCGGTCAAGCTCCTTCAGCTGGGCGTTGGCGCGGGTGAGCTCCTCGGCGGTGGTCTCGAGCTCGCGCGACTTCTGCTCCAGCTCGCGGCTGTGGGCGATGACCTGTTGGGTCTCCTCGAGGATCGCCATGACCTCGTCGAAATGGAGCGGCTCGCCCTTGGCGATCGACGCGACCATCCCGCGCGCGGAAGCCGCGCCGACGCTGCCGGCGAGCAGCCGCTCGACGAACGCGATCAGGTCGGCGTCGGCCTCCAGCCGGTCGCCGATCGCCTCCCCGCGCTTGTCGGCATAGTCGCTGAAGGCGCGGGCGGCGCGCTCCGGCCCGATGAAGCGTTGGAGGAGGGCGGAAAGGTCGTCAATCGCCGCCGAGCGGTGCCAGATCTCGGCCTCACCCGGCGGGCGGCGAAAGACATCAACGAAGGCGATCGCCTGGATGCGCTCGATGGTGTCCTGACGCGAGAAGAGCGAGACCAGGACGAAGCCGCCGATGTTGGCGGTGAGGCTCCAGAAGAGAGCATGGGTGAGGGGATCCCATCCGACCAGGCCGAACAGCGCCTCCGGCCGGAGGAGCGCGACCTGCCACGGGCCATCAAGGATGCTGGGTGGCAAGACGCCACTCCGCGCGAGGAGCGGCACCAGCATGGTGTAGGCCCAGGTGAGGAATCCGAGGACGACGCCGGTCTGCGCGCCAAGGCGGGTGGCGTTCTTCCAGAAGAGCCCGCCGACCAGCGGCGGCGCCAGCTGGGCGGCGACCGCGAAGGAGACAAGGCCGATCTGGGCAAGCGCGCCTGATTCACCCGTCACCCGGTAGTAGGTGTAGCCGAGGAGGAGGACCGCGAAGATGCTCGCGCGGCGGATGAAGAGGAGGAGGCGGGTAAGGTCGCCGCGGACGTCGAGCTTCAGCCACGGTATCCGCAACAGCGCCGGCATGATCAGGTCGTTGCAGACCATGGTGGAGAGGGCGATCGCCTCGACCACCACCATCGCCGTCGCCGATGAAAGGCCGCCGATGAAGGCGAGCATGGCGAGGCCGCGCTGGCCCTGCGCCAGTGGCACGGTCAGCATGTAATAGTCGGCGTTCGAGTCGGCCGGGAGCAACGTCAGGCCGGCCGCCGCGATCGGCAGGGCGAAGAGGCTCATCAGCAGGAGGTAGAACGGAAACAGCCAAGAGGCGGTGGCGAGGTGGCGCTCGTCGACGTTCTCGACGATGGCGATATGGAACTGGCGCGGCAGGCAGATGATCGCCGCCATCGACAGGAAGGTCATAGTCAGGAAGCGGCCGGCATCGCCAGCGGGCAGGCTGGCGAGGTTGCGGAGCAGGGGCGTTTCGAGCGAGCCGGTCTTGCCGAAGCCGAGGCCGGGGCCGATAGCGAAAACCACGAAGACGCCGACCGCAAGGAAGGCAAGGAGCTTGACGCACGACTCGAAGGCGATGGCCGCCACCATGCCCTCGTGGTGCTCGTTGGCGTCGATGTGGCGTGTGCCGAAGAGGATGGCGAAGAGCGCCATGCCGATGGCGGTAATGAAGGCGGCGTCGGTGAGGATGGCCGGCGGCTCGCCCGGCGCGGCAACGCTGAAATCGGCGAAGGTGTTGTAATTGACCAGCACCGCGAAGGTGCTCGACACGGCTTTGAGCTGCAGGGCGATGTAGGGCATCGTGCCTACTAGGGCGATGACCGTGACGATCATGCCGAGGATGGCGCTCTTGCCGTAACGCGCGGCGATGAAGTCGGCAATCGAGGTGATGCGCTGGGTCTTGGAGATGCGCGCGATCTTGCGGAGCAGGAACCACCAGCCGATGAAGACGATGGTCGGGCCGGTGTAGATGGTGATGAATTCGATGCCGCGGTGGGCGGCCGTACCGACGGCACCGTAAAACGTCCACGACGTGCAATAGACCGCGAGCGAGAAGGTGTAGACCACCGGCGAACGGATCAGGCTGCGGCCGATCTTGGCGCGCCGGTCGCCGTACCAGGCGATGGCGAAGAGGAGCCCGAGGTAGGCGACCGCGACGACGACGACGGCGGCGGTGCTCAGCATCGCTCAGGGACCGCCGTCGGCGGACCGGTCGATCGGAGAGCGGGCGCCGGACGGCGGCGGCACCATACGCCGCGCGAGCCAGCGGCCGCAGGCTATCGCGGCGAGCCAGACAGCGAAGCAATAGATGTGGAGGAGCGGCACGCCGAAGAAGAATACCCGCGCGTCGAAGATGTTGAGGATCGGCGGCGTCAGGAGGATGAGGGTCAGCGCCGTCAGAACCAGCGCCTGCTCGGCGAGACGGCTCGACCTCACTTCGACGG
>JBDTLN010000451.1:0-2671 GCA_039934795.1 Bauldia sp.
CGTCCGCCCCAGGGCCCTCCAGAGCATCGGAGCGCGCTCACGGATTGTGCTTTCCGACGGGCTCTGCCCTTGCGCGGCGACCCATTTCATCATCGCGGATTCAATGTCCGACTGCTTTTTAGGTTTAAGGTCGCCGATCCAAAGTTGTCGGCATATCTCGATCCAGAGGTCATCCCACCAGCCCGCAGACGGTCGACCCCCTGCATTCGTGGGTTGGGTCGCTGGCTGCTGCCTGGTCGCAACCGCCGGACCTATCAGACTCTCGATTCCTCGCCGGGAAAACGACACACCATACGCTCTCAAGTGGACCTTCTGGTTGATCCAAGTCTCGAAATCACCGGTCTTCCAGTTCTGCTCCAACGCCGCCTCGCCGCCGGCCCACCAGAAGCCTGCCGGAACGGAGGAATTATTGAGAGCCGGTCGTCCTTCATGAACCTCACTGCGCGTGCCTTGATAAGGCCGGCATAGGCCCGCGAACAGATGGCGCGGCGCGCCTCGTAAGACCCCGTGGCTTCGGAAACCAGTTTGAGCGCTTCGGCCGCGCTGATCCATTCTTCCGACATTGGACAATGCTCACAGGCTGAATCCCGCAAGGCGCGGAATTGTTGGCAACTAGGCGTGAACTCATAAACGCTGGGCCTGCGATGGCTCGCGAGTGTTGGCTATCAGCTGATCTCCGGAAGTCGCGAAGCGTCGGGTGGATTTCCGTAATGCGCGCCAAAAGCGGACACGCAACAACAACCGCCGAACCTTTGACATCGCTATTTCGATGCATCCGCCACCGCGGCTTGACTCGAAACCTCATCTTCTGAGTGCGACTAAAGAAATTGCGATGTGGTGCTCTGGGTACGACAGTCGTAGTGAACGCCGGATGCGGTGTCGGCCAATCGTCATTCCGCTTGCCCGTTCTGGTTGAAAGTGAAAGGCTCCTGCGGAACCTAGGCCAAGGATGCGGCGGTGGCCTACGATATTACGGGACGGGCGATCTACCCCCTGCGCGATCTGATCGCGGAGGCCAATTTTCCGTTTGCCGATTTCCTCGCCGACTCGGTCGGCGCCGTCCTCGATCGCCTCTACTACACGGAAGCCGAAACGGTCGTCGAAGATGGCGACCTCGTCATCGACGTGCAGCTTGCCTTCGAAGGCGAGCTTGCGCTGACGCTGCCCGGCACCTCCGCCCTCGCGCTCGTTCTGGCATCGGGCGGTGTTGGCTGGAGCACGGTTCGAACGCGCTTCACCATCGGACCCGAGCTCGCCGTCAGCCTCATCGATCTCTCTTTCGGCCTTCGGGTCGATCCCGGCATCCTGCGCACGGTCGAGACCGGCGCGCCCGCTGAACTCAGCATCACGGCCGACCTCACCCTGGCCAATGGTGGCATCGCGCTTTCCGACATCGAAGGCGTGTCGCTCGAGCCGGCCTATCTCCTGGACACGAAGGCGATCGTGTCAGCGACGGATGTGCGGATCGTGCTCGGGCCCGTCGGCCGCCCGGAATATGTCGACGACGACTTTTCGGGCGTCACCTTTGACCGGCTTACGCTCAAGCTGCCGAGCGACATGCTGGAACTCGATCCGGGAGCGGAGCTCGATATCGTCGTTGCCAATGCGGCGCTGGGCACTACCGGTTTCACCGGGCAGGTCGCCGTCGCGTCCGCCGACCTCGCCAACCCGGTCACCGGAAAGCTCCTCGGCTTCCCGTTCCGGTTCCGGCAGTTTCACCTCGACGCGCGCGAGAACGCCTTGCTCAACCTGGCCCTCGGCGCCGATCTCCGTATCACGGCGCTTGAGGACGGCGCCGACGAAAAATGGGTCGCCTTCGATTTTCAGCTGGCGGGCGGCGGCGTCTTTCAGGGCGCGTTATCGGCGGTGCAGCCTGCGGAGCCGGACCCCGACGCCGAGCCCGATATCCTTGTCGATTTTACCTTCGATGACGTGCTTCGCCTCGATGCCCGCGCCGTCCGTGTCAGCAACAAGGAGGGATTCTGGGCGATCTATCTCTCCGGCGGGCTCAAGCTTCTCTTCGACGGCGCGGCCGACTGGCCGGCTATCGCCTTCGACGAGATCGGCGTCTCCGGCGACGGGCGCCTTCTTCTCCCGGATGGCGGCGGCGTCGGTTTCGACGCGCCGCTCTCCGTGAACTGGCATTTCGCGAAGCTCACCATCGAGAAATTCCGCCTCGGCCGACCGGAAGGCGAGCCGGACAAGCTCCGCATCTCCCTGGTCGGCGAGATCGTGCTGGTCGAGTCCCTGCCCGCCGGCGCGAGCGTCGAGGGCCTGGTCATCGAATGGACGCCCGGCACACCCGGGCACGATGTTCGCTTCGAAGGGATCGGCATCGACTTCGCGGTTCCGGGCTCGTTCCGCGGCGCCCTGTCCATCGCCTATGTCGAGACAAACGGAACGGTCGAATTCCGCGGCACCGGCACGCTCGAGATCGCCGCGCTCGACATGGCCATCTCTGTCGGCGTGGTGTGCGGCCGGCAATCGGCCGCGCCGCCCGATTTTCCGGAAGCCTTCAGCTATCTCTATCTTTTCGCCGACGCCAAACTGCTGCCGACCGGCATTCCGATCGCCTCGACCGGCCTCTCGATCTATGGCTTCCAGGGCCTTGTGACACGCAACATGGCGCTCGGGCTCGATCCGGCACTCCCCGTCGACGAGCGCTACTACC
>JBDTLN010000452.1:0-2656 GCA_039934795.1 Bauldia sp.
CGACCAGCCGATCGCCGAAGCGCTCGCCGACCGCCTCGACGCCGCGCACCACCAGTGCGGCACCGCCAAAATGGGCCCGGCGAGCGACCGGACCGCCGTTGTCGGCATGGACCTTCGCGTCCACGGCTTCGACAATCTCCGGGTTGCCGACACCTCGATCTATCCCGACAATGTCCAGCACAACACCAACCTGACGGCGCTCGTCGTCGGCGAGCGGGCGGCGGAGTTCGTCGCCGCCGGGCTGGCAGGGTAGGCGGAGGCGAGCATGACCAAGGCGCGCATCGGCGTCATCGGCGCGGGATGGTGGGCGGTCGTCAACCACCTGCCCGAATTGAAGAAGAATCCGGATTGCGAGATCGTCGCGGTCCAGCGCCTCGGCGCCGGCGACCTCGCCGACGTGCAGCAGATGTTCGACGTGCCGCGCGGCTTCGAGGACTACCGCGCCATGCTCGCCGAGGTGCCGATGGACGGCGTCATCGTCTCCTCGCCGCACGTCAACCATTTCGAGCACGCCGAGGCGGCGCTGAAGGCCGGCTGCCATGTGCTGGTCGAGAAGCCGATGACCACCCGCAGCGCCGAGGCACGGGCGCTGGTGAAACTGGCCGAGAAGAAGAAGCGCCAGATCGTCGTCCCCTATGGCTGGAACTTCAAGGCATTCACCGCCGAGGCCCGGCGGCTGGTCGCCGGCGTCGGCCAGATCGAGCACGTCGTCCTGCAGATGGCCTCGGCCCTCGACGACCTGATGGCCGGCCGGCCGATGGTGGAAACCGAAGGCGCCCGGTTCCGCCCGCCGCCTTCGACCTGGGCCGATCCGAAGCGCGCCGGCGGCTACGGCTGGGGCCAGTTGGTGCACGCCCTCGGCCTTCTCTTCCGCATCGCCGACCTGCGCCCGGAGAAGGTGTTTGCGACGACCGGCAAATCGCCGTCCGGCGTCGACTACTACGACGCGCTCGCGGTCAACTTTGCCGGCGGGGCGACCGGCGCGATGTCGGGCTCCTCGACCGTGCCCAAACATCTCAGCGTCCAGGTCGATCTCCGCATCTTCAGCACGGAGGGTGTCCTCTACCTCGACATCGAGCGCGAGCGGCTGGAGCTACGGCGCCGCGACGGCAAGGATGAGGTCTATCCGATGCGGCCGGGCGACGGCGCCTACACTTGCGAAGCGCCGGTGGCGGTGTTCGTCGACATCTGCCGCGGCCTTGATGTCGACAACCCGGCGAACGGCCTCGTCGGCCAGCGGGCGGTCGAGGTGCTCGATGCCATGTACCGCTCGGCGGAGAGCGGCCGGACGGCTAAGGTGTGACGGCGCCGGCTACAGGTCGCGAATCCTGGCGCCGTTCCACGCCGCGATGATTCCCGGCAGCACCGGGATGTAGCGCTCGCCGTGCCCCTGCGTCACCGCCATGCGGAGCGTCTGGTTCACCGCCTGGGCGATGTAGGTGGCGACGCCGGCATTTTCCGCAAGCCGGCCATAGGTCCGCATGTCCTTGGCGGCAATGCGGAGCGGCCCCTTGATATGGCCGTCGTCGCCGGAGCGAATCCACGGCTCGATCATCTGCCACATCCGGCCGTTGGCGCCGCCGGCCGAAATCGCCTCGGCGAGCGCGTCGAGATCGACACCGAGTTTTGCCGCCGTGGCGAAGGCCTCGGAAATGACCGCCGCCGTGCCGATGCTGATCGAGTTGTTGATCAGCTTTGTCGTCGCGCCGGCGCCGAGGGCGCCGCACAACACGATCGTATCGGCGTAGGTCTCCAGAATCGGCCGGATCGAGGCGATGGTGTCCGGATCACCGCCAACATAGGTGCAGAGCTTGCCGACCTCGGCCTCCTTCGGCGTCCGGCCGAGCGCGGCGTCGACGAGATGGCAGCCGATGGCGGCAAGCTCCTCGCCGAGCTTGACGGTCACCACCGGATCGGCGGTGGTCGCGTCGACGAAGATCATGCCCTTCCGCGCCGCGGCCATCAGCCCGCGCGGGCCGCGAAAGGCCGCCTCGACTTCCACCGAAGAGGGGACGCAGAGAAAGACCACGTCGCTCGCATCGGCGAGCGCCTTGGGGTCGGCGGCCTCGACGGCACCGCGGCGAACGAGATCGTCGACCGGCTCGCGATTGCGGTGGCCGAGGACGGTCAGCTTATATCCCCCGCGCTCAAGGATGTTCCGCGCTGCGCCATGGCCCATCAGCCCGACGCCGATAAACCCGATCCGTGGCTTGCTCATTCCGGCTTTCCCTTGTTGCTCTTTCATGCGCCCCCGGCGGGGCGGCGGCACTGCCGGCGACAATGGCACAGGGGCGGCCGCGAAAGTCCAACCATTCCTCGACCGTCGACGGGGCTGGACAAGCCTGCGGCATCCGGGCGAGCGTGAGGCACCGGCCCGGGCGGGGAATAGCGAAGGACAAAGACAATGGCTGTTGCGGAAAACCTGGCGAAAACCGAATCCGCCGCTACGCTTGCCGCGCGCATCCGCCGCAAGGACGTATCGCCGGTGGAGGTCGTAGAGACCGCCATCGCCCGCATCGAGACGCACAACCCGAAGATCAATGCCCTGATCATCTTCGGCTTCGACGATGCCCGGAAGGCGGCGAGGGCTGCCGAAGCGGCCATCATGCGCGGCGATGCCGTTGGACCGCTGCACGGCGTGCCGGTCGCGATGAAG
>JBDTLN010000453.1:0-2647 GCA_039934795.1 Bauldia sp.
TGCGCATGTGCTGGACGAGGCCCTGGATGCCTTCGGCGAGGTTGGCCATCGCGGTGGTGGCGCGCTGCGTCGAGCCGGCCGCATCGCCCCGCCCTGCCTCGAGGATATTGCGCGACAGGCGCTCGATCGCGACGCGAAGGTCCTCCGCGGACGTGGCGCCCTCGCGAGCGTCGAGGATTTCCGGGTCGAGGTCGGTGACGGTCGAGAGCCAGTCCTCGAGGTCGTTGTAGAACTTGTTCTGTGCCTGGCCGGCCTGCAGGTCGAGGAAGCCGAGGACGAGCGAGCCGGACAGGCCGAAGAGCGAGGCGGAGAACGCCGTGCCCATGCCCTTCAGCGGCGCGATCAGGCCGGACTTCAGATCCTCGAAGACGACCCCTGAATTGCCCGCGGAAAAGTCGAGCGAGCCGATGGCGTCGCCGACCGAGTTGACGGTCTGGAGCAGGCCCCAGAAGGTGCCGAGGAGGCCGAGGAAGATGAGCAGGCTGACGAGATAGCGCGAAATCTCGCGGTCCTCGTCGAGGCGCATCTGGATCGAGTCGAGGATCGAGCGCATCGTCGCCGTCGAAATCGCCATGCGGCCGATGCGGTCGCCGAGCAGCGTTGCCATGGGCGCCAGAAGTATCGGAGCGCGCTGCACCTCGATGCCGGGTTCGCTGACCCGGAAGGTGTTGACCCAGCGGATCTCCGGAAAAAGCCGGATCACCTGGCGGAAGGCGAGGACGATGCCGATGAAGAGCGCGGCGATGATCACCCCGTTGAGGCCGGGGTTGGACATGAAGGCGGTGGCGACCCTTTCGTAGAGGATCAAGGCGAGGAACCCGGCGATGATCAGCATGATGATCATCCGCCACAGATAGATTTGGGGCCTCGCCAGCTTGTAGGGATCGTACTCCCTCGCGCGTGCTCTTCTGAAAAAAAGCAAGCTGGTGCCCTCTCTCCGCCGTGGTGAATCTTAACGTGATTTGTTCGGCGAGAGAAACGGCAAAATAGCGGCGGTTTCTGCCGGCTAGACCTGTGCCTTGGTGTCGCGGACGCGCGACAGCAGGGCCCGGTGCATGACTTCGTTGCCGGCGATGATCGAGCCGGTGGCGAAAAACCCCTCATTGCCGTCCGCATCGGAGACGATACCGCCCGCCTCGCGCACGATGACCACCCCGGCGGCGACGTCCCAGGGCGATAGGCCATGGTGCCAGTAGGCGTCGAAGCGGCCGGAGGCGACCCAGGCGAGGTCCATGGCCGCGGAGCCGGAAATGCGGATGCCGGCGGTGGACTCCATCACCGGGCGTATCTCGGCGATATAGGCGTCGCGGCCCGGCCGGCCGATGTGCGGCATGCCAGTGGTGACGACCGCGTCGCCAAAGCTCCGCCGCCCGGCGACGCGAATGCGCTTGTCGTTGAAGAACGCACCGCTGCCGCGCTCGGCCACATACATCTCGTTGAGGATCGGATTGTAGATGACGCCGGCGACGAGCTGACCTTCGCGCTCGAGGCCGAGCGATATGGCGAACAACGGGATCCCGTGGAGAAAGTTGGTGGTGCCGTCGAGCGGGTCGATGATCCAGCGGTGCGTCTTGTCGGTGCCTTCGATGGTGCCGCTTTCCTCGGTGAGAAAGCCGAAGCCGGGGCGCGCCTTCTTCAGTTCGGCAATCAGCACCTCATCGGCCCGCCGGTCGGCCGCCGAGACGAAGTCGCCCGGACCCTTCAGCGAGACCTGCAGGTTCTCGACCTCGCCGAAGTCGCGCGACAGGCCGCGGCCGGCCTTGAGCACGGCCTGGACCATGATGTTCATCAATGCCGTGCGCGCCATCGTTCACCTGGAGATTCCGGACCCGGAGCGGCCGCGGCGCGCTTCTCCACCACACATCGCGCGACGGTTCAAGAGACGGATCAGTTTGGCCAGCGCTGCGCCGCGGCGGTAGCCTGTTCCCGTTCGGCGTCTGTCAGTCCGGCGACGAAGGTGTCGAGGTAGGTGTCGCCGATGCCGGCGGCCCTGGCCAGCAGGTACCACTTGGCCGCGGCTACGGGATCGGCAGTGCGGCCGCGGCCGGCGCTGTAGATCCGCGCCAGGCGGTTCTGGGCGATCGGGTTGCCGACGCTGGCGGCGCGCTCGAACCAGTCGGCGGCGCCTGCCTCGTTCTTTTGGATGCCGGCTCCGTTGAACAGGCGGATGGCGTATTCGACCTCCGCCTCGATTTGTCCGGCCCTGGCGGCCGCGAGGAGCCACTGGTTGGCGGCGTCGTCGTCCCGTGCCACCACCTTGCCCTCGGCGAGGAGCTTGCCGAGGGCAAACTGGGCATCGCTATTGCCGGCGGCAGCGGCCTGACCGAGGAGGGCGGCGGCCTTTGCATTGTCGACGCCAGCGGCCCCGCCACCGTCGAAATGCAGCATGGCGAGGCCGTACATCGCTTGGACCTGGCCGCTGGCGGCGGCCTTGGCGAAATAGTCGGCGGCGCGTCCGCGGTCGGCGACGACGCCGCGGCCTTCCAGATACATGAGCCCGAGGGCGTACTGGGCTTCGCGGTCGCCGCCTTCCGCCGCCAGCTGGTACCAGCTCAACGCCGCCGCGTAGTCGCGCGGCATGCCGTAGCCGCCCTCGTAGATGAGGCCAAGCAGTGTCTTGGCGGCATTGTCGCCTTGCTGTGCCCGC
>JBDTLN010000454.1:0-2641 GCA_039934795.1 Bauldia sp.
CCAAGAGCCAGCCGATGATGGCCTTCGCGATGCTGCTGTTCATGTTCTCGCTGGCGGGCATTCCGCCGCTCGCGGGCTTCTGGGGCAAGCTCTACATCTTCATCGCTGCCGTCGAGGCCAAGCTCTTCATTCCTGCCGTGCTGGGCGTGCTCGCGTCCGTGGTGGCGTCTTACTATTATCTGCGTATCGTCAAGGTCATGTACTTCGACGAGGCGACCGACGCGCTCGACAGTACGCCGTTCGGCGTCTACCGCACCGTGGCATTCGCGTCGGCGATCCTGGTGACCCTGTTCTCGCTGGCACCGCAGCCTCTCAGCCTGATCGCGGCCGCGGCGGCGAAAGGCCTGTTCCCGTGACCGCGACGCCCGTCCTGCCGGACGGGTGGACGCTGGTCGCCCTCGACAGCGTCGGCAGCACCAATGATGAGGCGGCGCGCCTGGCCGACGCCGGCGCCGCCGAGGGCACTGTCGTCTGGGCCCGTGAACAGACCGGCGGCCGCGGCCGCCGTGGCCGGCACTGGGCATCGCCGGCTGGCAATCTCTACAGCTCGACCATCCTGCGACCTGTCTGTGCTCCGCCGCGCGCCACCGAACTCGGCTTCGTCGCGGCCCTCGCGGTCGCCGATATCGTCCCGGCCGGACGCGACGTGAGGGTGAAATGGCCGAACGACGTCATGGTCGATGGCGGCAAGATCGCGGGCATCCTGCTCGAAAGCTCGATCGGCCAAGGCGGTATCGTCGAACATGTCGTCGCGGGCATCGGTATCAATGTGCGCTTCGCGCCGCAGCTGGCGGACATGCGCTACCCCGGTGCGGCACTCGGTGGTTCGGTGGAGGGGGCGCTGGAACAGCTCACTCGGGCATTGAGCCGGCGTCTTGCGGAATGGCGCCGCGATGGCTTTGAGACCGTGCGAGCGGCGTGGCTCGACAGGGCAGGACCGCTCGGCATCGAAGTCGACGTCCGACTGGGAGAGGAGCTTGTCCGCGGGCGCTTCGCCGGCCTGGATCGCGAAGGCGCATTGCTGCTGGAGACGCCGGCGGGTCCGCGCAAAATCGTGTCCGGCGAATTGCTGGGCCGTGCGGCTTGAGGAGAAGATGCGATGCTTCTTGCCATCAATGTCAACAATACCAACGTCAAGTTCGGCGTCGTCGATGGAGATCGGATCGTCGGTGAATGGCGCCAGCATACCTCGGCCATGCGCACCGCCGATGAGCATGCGGTCTGGCTGTTCCAGCTCATGGCTATGGAAGGCATTGATCCCAAGTCCATCACGGCCGCCATCATCGGTTCGGTCGTGCCGAATGCGAACTTCAACCTGCGGCGGCTCTGCACGCGTTACTTCAATTGCGAGGCGATGTTCCTCGGGGACCCCGGCGTGGTCTTTGGCATCAAGGTCAAGGGTGCGGGCGCCGGTGCTGATCGCATTTGCAACAGCGTCGGTGCCAGCATCCTGTTTCCCAACACACCGGTCGTGGTCGTGGATTTCGGCACGGCAACCAACTTCGACGTTGTCGACGAGGAAGGCAGCTACTGCGGGGGCGCCATTGCGCCGGGCATCAACCTGTCGATCGAGGCGTTGGTCAATGCCACGGCGCTGCTTCCGCGCATTGTCGTCGAGAAGCCCCGGCAGGTGATCGGTACGACGACGGTCGCCTGCATGCATACCGGCGTGTTCTGGGGCTATGTCGGGCTGATCGAAGGCATCGTGAACCGTATCAAGAAGGAATTCGGCCGGCCAATGAAGGTGGTATCGACGGGTGGACTGGCACCGGTGTTCGAAGGCTCCATCGAGGTGATCGAACAGACGGTGCCTGACATCACCGCACGCGGGCTGATCGAGATCTACAAGCGCAGCAGGAAATGACCGTTCCGTCGGCCGACGAGCTGCTGTTTCTCGCACTGGGTGGCGCCGGCGAGATCGGCATGAACCTCAATCTCTACGGCCATGCCGGCAAATGGCTGATGCTCGATCTCGGCATCGCCTTCGGCGACGACACCATGCCGGGCGTCGATGTCATCATGCCGGATCCCTCTTTCATCGAGGAGCGGCGCAAGGACCTGATCGGCATCGTGCTGACGCATGCCCACGAGGATCATCTCGGCGCGGTGGCTGATCTCTGGCCAAGGCTGAAGGCCCCGGTCTACGCCACGCCGTTCGCGGCCTCGGTGTTGCGGCGCAAGCTCACGCAGGCCGGGTTGATCGACGCCGTCCGGATCACGGAAATCCCGCTCGGCGGCAAGTTCAGCCTCGGCCCGTTCGACCTCGAGATGATCACCATGACGCATTCGATCCTCGAGCCGAATGCGTTGGCCATCCGGACCAAGTTCGGCACCGTCTTTCACACCGGCGACTGGAAGATCGATCCCGAGCCGCTGATCGGCGACCTGACCGACGAGGCGTTGCTGCAGCGCATCGGCGATGAGGGCGTGCTGGCGATGGTCTGCGACAGCACCAACGTCTTCGTCGAGGGCGAGGCCGGTTCCGAGGCGATGGTGCGGACCAATCTCAGGAAGCTGATCAAGGGACGGAAAGGGCGCGTCGCCGTCACCTGCTTTGCGTCCAACCTCGCGCGCGTGGAAAGCATCGCCCTGGCGGCGGTCGCGGCGGGACGCCATCCGGTTCTGTCCGGTCCGGCGCTGC
>JBDTLN010000455.1:0-2640 GCA_039934795.1 Bauldia sp.
CGACCGCCTCGAACATGTCCTGCACGGTGACCTGCTGGCCGCGGAAATTGCCGGGCAGGATCGAGCCGCCATAGATGAAGATCGACGGCACGTTGAGCCGCACCATCGCCATCATCATGCCGGGCAGCGACTTGTCGCAGCCGGCCATGCCGACAAGCGCGTCGTAGCTGTGGCCGCGAATTGTCAGCTCAACGGAGTCGGCGATGATCTCGCGCGACGGGAGAGACGACTTCATGCCCTGGTGCCCCATGGCGATGCCATCGGTCACGGTAATGGTGCAGAATTCGCGCGGCGTGCCGTTGGCCGCCGCAACGCCCTTCTTCACCGCCTGCGCCTGGCGCATCAGCGAGATGTTGCAGGGCGCGGCTTCGTTCCAGCAGGTCGCCACGCCGACGAACGGCTGGTTGATCTGCTCCGGGCCGAGGCCCATCGCGTAGTAGTAGGACCGGTGCGGCGCGCGTTGCGGCCCCTCGGTCACATGGCGGCTGGGCAGCTTACGCTTGTCGATCACGCGCGCTTCCATTGACTTCCTCTGGCGGCCGGCGACCGCAATCGTTGCACCTTTGCCACATCGAGTTCCGACTTTGACGGCCAGCGGCTGCGCATCCGCTGAAGGCGCCAACTGCCGGAAAACGTTGTGGGGGCAGCGGGATGAGCCGGCATAACTATCCCAGTTTATGGCTGAATGGCGGCGATTTGTTCTTCAGTATCGACGATAGGTTAACTTTCGTCACACTGTGATCGAAGGGCAACATCGTTGCGGCTGAAATCAGCCTCGTCCGGGCCGGATCAGCCCCGGATGGCGGCCCCGGACGCGGCCCCACGGATCGATGATCGTTCGATTTGCGCCCACCCGCTCGGCGAGGTCGCCATATCGCTCATCGTCAACCGCCACCACGATCACGTCGCAGGCGGCGCATATGTGGTCTTGCGAAGCAAGAACCGCAACCGTTCGGGCCCATTTTTCACGTTGTAGCGCGGCGGTCGCCTCGGGCGAAGGGTCGCAGGCGGCCACGGCGACACCTTGCGCCACAAGTCCTTCGATCAAGGCGAAAGATGGTGACTGGGTTGTCACGGCCGTGCCCTGCTTGAAGCCCAGCCCGAGAATGCCTGCGAGCCGGGGCTTGGCAGCGGTTACCTGGCCGACGACGTAGGCCAGCTGCGAACTCGTTGCCTTGCGCCACCGCCGTGGCCAGCGAACTGTCCTCGCCTCCGCAAAGGGCCATCATCGCCCGCACGTCTCTGGGAAAACACGGCCCACCGAAGGGCATGCCTGCCTTTAGGAAGCCCCGCCCGACCCTGGCGTCCAGCGCCAGGCATTCGACAACCTTGTCGACATTGATGCCTCCGAGACCGTCTGCAAGCCGTGCGAGCTGGTTGGCGAAGTCGATCTTCAGGCAGAAGAAGAAATTCCAGGCGACCTTCGACAACTCGGCCTCAGCCAGGGAAACGTTCGCATGCCGCACGTCCCGGTCGACGACCCGCGCGTACAATGCTCGGGTCATTACAGAGGCCCCCGGATCGTCAGCGCCGATGATCAGGGCTGGGGGCCGCCTGAACCCCCGAATGACGTCGCCGATCGCCACCAGGTCGGGCACGTAAGACAGGACAAACCGTTCGTCCCTTCCTTCCGATAGCCTCGCGGCGAGCGGCAACAAGCGCTCGTGAAAGGTGCCGGGCATGAGGGTCGAAGCGACGACGATAAGATGAGGCCAAACCGGCGTCGCGTCTTCAAGCGCGGCTTTGCAGGCGCTCTCGATTGCCGCCTCGACGATTGAACTCGAAAAGCGTGGGGCGTCCGGGCTGGACGGTGTCGGCACATGGATAATTGACGCCTGAGCCGGTTCCTTCGGTGCGGCCGAGTGAAACGTCAGGTTTCCGGACGCCAGCCCAAGGAGAACGCCAAGTCCGGGTTCGTCGAAACGGCCTCCGTCGGCCTGGAGCGTTTCGACGTGACCGGCGTCTGTGTCGATGCCGAAAACCCTGATCCCCGAAGACGCGAACAGAGACGCGAGAGGGAGGCCAAGCTTTCCCAAGCCGTAGAACCGAATTGCATCAATCACGAGTGGACGTCTCCCGAACGCCCGGCGGGCGAACGCCGCAAAGCGGCCCCCTTTGTTCCGGCATGTCGGAGCGCACGCCTCACGATGCCCATGCAGTTTCCAACAGGTCCAGGACGCGCGAAGGAGTGTTTTTTTCCCGCCAGACCGGCGCGAATTCTCGCGAAGCGCTTGCCAGCCGGTCAAGGTCGTCGATCAGGCCCTTGGTGGCATTGGTCAGGCCTGCGGGATCGCCGGCATCGTACACGATGCCGACCTGTGCTTCCCGAGCGACGGCAGCCATGGATGTGTTGTCCGGCACGATCGGCACGATCGCATCCGAAAGCGCCTCAAAAAACATCCCCGATCCGCAGCGGCTATACTTGTCTACGTTGTAAGATAACATCACTGCATCAAGAGAGCTCCAGATTTCATTGTATGTATTTGGCTCTAAAGCTCCTTTGTGGATTTCCGCGCCGATTTTTTCTGCATACAGCAGGACTTTATCAAGAACGTCTTTTTCGAAAAATCTTCTGGCATGTACGACGATGTCGATTTGTTGTGCATTGTCTCGGCATGCCCTTAGCGCGCTGAGAACATC
>JBDTLN010000456.1:0-2638 GCA_039934795.1 Bauldia sp.
CCGTACCAGTTCGGCACGTGACCCGCGAGGTAGAGAAGGAATGCGCCGCAGGCGTAGCGAACGTCCGGGTGCCCCTCGGCGGCCAGCCGAAACAACGCATCGCGCACCCGCGGCGTCGGATGTTCGTCGGCAATGGCGAACAGTCGGTCGAAGGCGCCCTCCATGTGCCGAGCCGATTCAAGCTTTTGGATGAAGCGGATTTCCTGGGCTGGCGTCCAACCGGTTTCCAGATCGCCTTTGAACGCCGCGATGCCCGCGCCGTCCGTCTGTTCGTAGCCCGCGCGCTGCACGCGGCGCTTGGCGGTCTTGGTGCCGATGCGATTGAGCGCTTCGACGTCTCGCCAGTCGAGCGAGGACTTGACTGACAGGTCCGCTTCGATGTCGGCGCGCTCGAAGTCGCTCATCCCGTCAAGCAGCGCGACCTCGTAGGGAATGCCGTCTTTCCAGGCGTCGAAATCAAGTTTCATGCTGGCCTCGAACCGCGCCCGTGCGGCGGATTTATCGCTCATGGTCCGGCTCGTCTCGCGAAACGTTGCGTCAAGCTGACGCTACGGCCGCTTGCGCGTCCGTCAACCGTGACTATCATTCGCGCACACTTTGACAATTTGTCGGCTTCAAGACCGGCCTTTGCAGGTGGGGAGACTCATGGACCTGAATTTCACGGCCGAGGACGAGGCATTTCGCGCAGAAGTGCGCAAGTTCATCCAGGAAAATCAGCCGCAACACCTCAAAGGCGTGCGGCGCGGCGAGTATCGCCAGAAGGAGGATTTCCTCGCCTGGCACCGGATTCTCTACAAGAAGGGCTGGCTCGTCCCGTCCTGGCCCGCGCCGTACAACACGGTGACGTGGACCCCGACCCAGAAATACATCTGGAACGAGGAGAACGCGCGCGCCGAGACCCCGGCGATCCTTCCCTTCGGCGTTTCGATGGTCGGTCCCGTCATCTACACATTCGGCACCGAAGAGCAGAAGAAGCGCTTCATCCCCGGGCTGCTCTCCGGGGATGTCTGGTGGTGCCAGGGTTATAGCGAGCCCGGCGCCGGCTCCGACCTCGCGTCGCTCAAGACGAGCGCAGTGCGCGAAGGCGACCACTACATCGTCAACGGCCAGAAGACATGGACGACGCTGGCGCAGTTCGCCGACTGGATTTTCGTCCTTGTCCGTACCGACAAGACCGTCAAGGCGCAGGAAGGCATCTCGTTCCTGCTCTGTGACATGAAGACCCCAGGCATCACGGTAAAGCCGATCATCACGATGGATGGCAGTCACGAGGTCAACGAGGTCTGGTTCGACAACGTGAAGGTGCCGGTCGAGAACCGCATCCACGATGAGAACAAGGGCTGGACGTGCGCGAAGTTCTTGCTCAGCCATGAGCGCGCCGGGATTGCCGGCGTCGCCCGTTCCAAGAACGCCATCGGCCGGCTCAAGGACATGCTGGCGATGGAGAAGATCGACGGCGCGCCGCTGATCGGCGACGGCGATTTCCAGCGCAAGATCGCCGAACTCGAGATCGACCTGACTGCGCTCGAATACACCGAGCTGCGTACGCTGGCCGGTGAGCAGTCCGGCAAAGGTCCCGGCCTAGAGAGCTCGATCCTGAAAATAAGGGGCACTGAGATCCAGCAGCGCATCACCGAGCTGACGCTGGAAGGCGTCGGTTATTACGCGATGCCGTGGTCCGATCCGCTGTCGCACAACGAGTTCGCGCCGGGACCGGAATATGCCGAGGGCGTTGCGCAGAACTACGCCAACATGCGCAAGACCTCGATCTATGGTGGCTCCAACGAAATCCAGCGCAACATCATCGCCAAGATGGTGCTCGGTCTCTAGGTCGCTCAGGGGCTCGACCGCGCAAGGACGGGCCGCACAAAGAAACACGCAGGAAGCACCCGATGGATTTCTCCTTCACCGAAGAGCAGACGCTGCTGCGCAACTCCGTGCAGAAGTTTTTGCAGTCCACCTATGATTTCGACACCCGCCGCAAGGTCTCCAAGAGCGACACCGGCTGGCGCAAGGAGATCTGGAAGGAGTTCGCCGATCTCGGCCTGCTCGGCGCGGCGATCCCGGAAGATTTCGGCGGGCTCGGCGGCGGTCCGATCGAGACCATGATCGTGATGGAAGAGATTGGCCGCTCATTGGTGATCGAGCCCTATCTCGCGAACGCCGTGATCGCGGCCGGCTTCCTCAAGGCCGGCGGCTCGACCGCCCAGAAGGAGAGCCTGCTGCCGGCGATTGCGGCGGGCGAGAACACCTATGCGTTCGCATATGCCGAGCCGCAGGGCCGCTACAATTTTGCCGACCTCGTCACGACGGCGAAGAAGTCGGGTAACGGCTTCACGCTGAGCGGCAACAAGGCCGTCGTCATCGGCGCGCCTTGGGCGGACAAGCTGATCGTGACGGCCCGCACCTCCGGTGGAGAGCGTGACGAGACCGGTGTCACGGTGTTCGTTGTGGACAAGAACGCCAAGGGCGTTTCAACCCGCGACTACCCCACGGTTGATGGATTGCGCGCTTCCGAAGTCGCCTTCGACAACGTGTCAGTCGGCGCGGATGCGGTGATCGGCGATGTCGACAATGGGTTGAAGCTGGTCGAGCGAGTATCCGACGAGGCGATTGCCGCCTTGTCGGCGGAGGCCTG
>JBDTLN010000457.1:0-2634 GCA_039934795.1 Bauldia sp.
GAAAGCGCCGGGCCTGGCCCCGACGGCGCCGAGATGCCGGCCATCCTAGGCGACCGCATCACGGCGCTGGAGACATCGACGGCGGTTCTCTCCGGCCGGCTCGATGCCCTCGCCGACCAGATGCAGACGCTTGCGTCACGGCCCAACACGGCCATCGACAGCGAGAAGGCGGCGCGCGCCGTGGCGATCGGCACGCTCCGCCAGGCCGCCGCGCGCGGCGGCAGCTTTACGGCCGACCTCGCCATGGTCGAGGCGCTGGCCGGCGATCCCGCCGATCTCGACGAATTGCGTCCCCTCGCCGCCACGGGCGCGCCGGCGCTCGCCACGCTGGCGGCAGATTTCCCGGCGGTCGGCGACGCCATCCTCGCCGCCGGTTTCGCCGGCGACAAGGGCGGCATAGTCGAACGGCTGATCGCCCACGCCCGCGGCCTCGTCACGGTACGGCCGGTCGGTCCGATCGCCGGCGACGATCCGGCGGCGATCGTCTCGCGCATGCAGGCGGCGGTGGACAAGGGCGACCTTGCCGGGGCGCTGAAAGAGCGCGATGCGCTGCCCGCCCTGGAGCAGACCGCGTCCGCGGCGTGGGCTGCCGCTGCCGCCGACCGCCTCGCCATCGACAGGCTCGTCGAGAAGCTGGTGGCGGCGCTCGGCGCTGCGCCGAAGGCGGACTGACCGGATCATGGCGCGCGTCCTCGTCTTCGTCATCGTCGTCTTCCTCGCCGCGGCCGGCTTTGCCTGGCTCGCCGACCGGCCGGGGGCGATCGTCCTCACCTGGCAGGGCTACGAGATCCGCGCCAGCATCATGGTGGCGGCGATCGCGGCGGCGATCGTGATCGCGGCCCTTGCCCTCGTCGGCGCGATCATCCGCGCCATCGTCACCACGCCGCGCAATGTCGGCCATTTTCTCGGCGCGCGCCGGCGCGACCGCGGCTGGCGGGCGTTGTCGCGCGGCATGATCGCCGTCGGCGCCGGCGATGTGCGCCTCGCGCGGCGCAGCGCCGAGGAATCACGGACCCTGCTCGGCGGCGAGCCGCTGGCGCTCCTTCTTTCGGCGCAGGCGGCGCAACTCGCCGGCGACGCGCCCGGCGCCCGTTCCGCCTTCGAGGCGTTGTCGGCGCGGCCGGACACACGCCTCCTCGGCCTCCACGGCCTCTTCGTCGAGGCGCGGCGGCAGTGCGAGCGCGAGGCGGCGCGGCATTTCGCCGAGGAGGCGGCCAAAGCGGCGCCGCGCATCGGCTGGGCCGGCGTGGCCCTCTTCGAATACCGGAGCCAGGCCGGCGACTGGCAGGGCGCGCTGCAGGTTCTCTCGTCCAATACCGACGCCAGGTTGATCGAAAAGCCGGCCGCCAGACGCCTCCGGGCAGTCCTCCTGACGGCGCGCGCGATGCAACTGGAAAGCGGCGAGCCAACCGAGGCGCGGGCCCTGGCGCTCGAGGCGCATCGCCTCGCGCCCGACCTCGTTCCCGCAGCGGTCACCGCCGGTCGGCTGCTGTCCCGCGTCGGCGAGGTCAAACGCGCGACGAAGGTGCTGGAGTCCGGCTGGCGTGCCTTCCCGCATCCAGAGATCGCCGAGGCCTATGCCAGCGTCCGGCCCGGCGATTCGGCGCGCGACCGGCTGAAGCGCATGCGGCGCCTTGCGGAACTGCGGGCCAATCATCCCGAAGGCGCTATCGCTATCGCACGCGCCGCGATCGACGCGCGCGAATGGACGGCGGCGCGTGAGGCGCTGGAAGGGCTGGTGCGCGCCGGCCCGAGCGAGCGCGTCTGCATGCTGATGGCCGAGATCGAGGAACGCGAGCATGGCGACCAGGGGCGGGTGCGCGGCTGGCTCACCCGCGCCTTCAACGCGCCCCGCGACCCGGCCTGGGTGGCGGACGGCCAGGCGTTCGAACGCTGGGCGCCGGTCTCGCCGGTCTCCCGGCGCGTCGACGCGTTCGAATGGACGGTGAAGGCAGCGGCCTTGCCAGCGAAAATCGAGATCGAAGCCGAGCCGGAGGCGATTCAGCCGCCGACCCCGCCGCCCGCCGTGTCGACCCCGGCCGAGCGGCGGACGATTGCGAGCGCTGCCAAAGCCGAGGCGCCGAAGGATGTACCCGTCATCATCCCGCCCAAGCCCGGCAGCGGTTTGACGCCTCAGGAGACGGAGAGTCCGCCTCGGCAAGTCGCCCCGCCCGCGGCCAAGATCGCGCCGCTAACACTGCCTGCGGTAGCAAAGGCCGCACCGGCTCAGGCGAAACCTCCCGCGGCGCCGGCGCCAAGCGAGATAGAACCCGCCTTGCCGCGCGCCCCCGACGATCCCGGCCCCGAGCCGGCGACCGCCGAAGCGCCGCCGTCGCGACGGGGTTTCAGGCTTTTCTAGATACGGGCCTCGACAGATTGTCCTCGGCGAGGCTCCACACCTGGACGGCCCACCTGCCCCGCAGAACGCGGCATGGGCGCCTTTTCCTGGCGGGGAGTGGCTGCGTCTTGAACCGGCAGGCCGTAGAGGCTATCAATCCGCCGGTTTCTGGCCGCAATAGCTCAGTTGGTAGAGCACCGCATTCGTAATGCGGGGGTCGGGGGTTCGAGTCCCTCTTGCGGCACCAAATCCCCGGTAAGGGTGTACGCGATCCACCCGGCAATCGTCGGCGACAG
>JBDTLN010000458.1:0-2627 GCA_039934795.1 Bauldia sp.
ACGCGGTGGTGCTTGCAGTGCCGGCGCAAGCAGTCCGCGAGGTACTGCTCGATGCGGCACCGCATATCGCCGAAGGCACGCCGCTGGCGCTGGCCGCCAAGGGCCTCGAACGCGGCGCCGGCCGGCGGATGTCCGAGATCGCCATCGAGATCGCGCCGTTTGCGCCGACGGTGTCGCTGTCGGGTCCGAGCTTCGCCGCCGACGTCGCGCGGGGCCTCCCCACCGCGGTCACCATCGCCGCCGCAAGTCCCGACCTCGCGCTGGCGCTCTGCCGGGCGCTGGGCAGCGCTTCGTTCCGGCCCTATGCGGAGACCGACATCGTCGGCGTCGAGGTCGGCGGCGCCGTGAAGAACGTCATCGCCATCGCCGCCGGCATCGTCGCCGGGCGGCAGCTCGGCGAGCGCGCGCTGGCGGCGCTGACGGCCCGTGCCTTCGCCGAATTGCGGCGCCTCGGCGAGGCGCTGGGCGCCCGGCCCGATACGCTGATGGGACTCTCCGGCCTCGGCGACCTGGTGCTGACCTGCTCCGGTCCGCAATCTCGGAATTTTGCCTTTGGCCTCACGCTGGGAGAGGGCGCCGGGCTCGGCGCCCGACATCCGCTGGTCGAGGGCATCGCCACGGCGGCCGTGGCCCGCGACCTCGCCCGAACGCACGGCGTTGAGATGCCGATCGTCGAGGCGGTGGCGGGGATCGTCGCGGGGACGCTCTCCATCGACGCCGCGATCGAGGCACTGATGAACCGGCCGCTGAAGGCGGAGGCGGGATGAGGGCGGTAGCGAGGCCGGCCGAAACGCCCGGTGTGGACGGCTTGTTCTTCGCGCTTTAGCTTGATCCGCATCGCATGGGAGGCACGCGCATGGCGCATTGGCTCTACAAATCCGAACCCGGCTCCTGGTCGTGGGACGATCAGGTCAAGAAAGGTAAGGCCGGGACCGAGTGGACGGGGGTCAGGAATTTCACCGCCCGCAATAACATGCGCGCCATGAAGAAAGGCGACACGGGATTCTTCTATCATTCCGGCGAGGGCAAGGAGATCGTCGGCATCGTCGAGGTGATCAAGGAAGCTCATCCCGACTCGTCGGACGCGGAGTGGGAGTGCGTCGACATCGCCGCGGTGAAGCCGCTGCCGAAGCCGGTGACGCTGGTCGCGATCAAGGCGGACAAAAAGCTTGCCGACATGGCCCTCGTCCGCCTGTCGCGCCTCTCGGTGCAGCCGGTCACCGACGAGGAATGGAAACTGATTTGCCGGATGGGCGGGCTGTGAGCCTGGGCTGGCGGCGTTCCATCGTCGTGACGGGTGCGATCGTCGCGCTCTTCGGCTAGAAATTTCTTGAGGGCGCACGAAGACGCCCCTTCGGGAGGAAGTCTGATGTCCGAGAAGATTTATCCGGTGTCCGCCGAATGGGCGAAACGCGCCTGGGTCGACGAAGCCGGCTACCAGGCGATGTACAAGCGCTCGGTCGACGACCCGGAAGGCTTCTGGGCGGAGCACGGCGAACGCCTCGACTGGGTGAAGCCGTTCACCAGGGTCAAGAACACCGACTTCAACGCACCGGTCTCGATCAAGTGGTTCGAGGACGGCGCCCTCAACGTCTCCGCCAACTGCATCGACCGGCATTTGGCCAAGCGCGGCGACCAGGTCGCCATCCTCTGGGAGGGCGACGACCCGAACGAGGCGAAGGCAGTCACTTATCGCCAGCTGCACCGCGAGGTCAGCATCTTCGCCAATGTGCTTCTGGCGCTCGGCGTCAAGAAGGGCGACCGGGTGACCATCTACATGCCGATGATTCCCGAGACGGCTTACGCCATGCTCGCCTGTACGCGGATCGGCGCTGTGCACTCGGTGGTCTTCGGCGGCTTCTCGGCGGACAGCCTTGCCGGGCGCATCGACGATTGCCGGTCGAACCTTGTCATCACCGCCGACGAGGGGCTGCGCGGTGGCAAGAAGGTGCCGCTGAAACACAACACCGACGCGGCACTGGCCAAGAGCCTCGGCGACGAGAAGGTGCTCGTCGTCAAGCGCACCGGCGGCAACGTCGCCATGCATGAGGGGCGCGACTTCTGGTACCATGAGCTTGCCGCAAGCGTTTCCGCCGACTGCCCGCCGGTCGCCATGGGCGCCGAGGATCCGCTCTTCATCCTCTACACGTCCGGCTCGACGGGCAAGCCCAAGGGCGTCCTCCACACCACCGGCGGCTATCTCGTCTATGCGTCGATGACCCACCAGTACGTCTTCGACTACCACGACGGCGACATCTACTGGTGCACCGCCGATGTCGGCTGGGTGACCGGGCACAGCTACATCGTTTATGGGCCGCTATCCAACGGCGCCACCACCCTGATGTTCGAGGGTGTCCCCAACTATCCCGACGCGAGCCGCTTCTGGCAGGTGATCGACAAGCACCAGGTCAGCATCTTCTACACGGCGCCGACGGCGATTCGCGCCCTGATGGGCGCCGGCGACGCGTTCGTGACGAAGACCTCGCGGGCCTCACTCCGGCTTCTCGGCTCGGTCGGCGAGCCGATCAACCCGGAGGCCTGGGAGTGGTATCACCGCGTCGTCGGCGACGGCCGCTGCCCGATCGTCGACACCTGGTGGCAGACCGAGACCGGCGGCATCCTGATCA
>JBDTLN010000459.1:0-2617 GCA_039934795.1 Bauldia sp.
TCATCACGATGATGCCGCGCGCCGTCGCCGCCGGCACGTCGACGTTGTCGACGCCGATGCCGGCCCGGCCGATGACGCGGAGCTTGCCCGCCGCGGCGATCAGCTTCTCGGTGACCTTGGTCGCCGAGCGAATGGCGAGCCCGTCATAGTCGCCGATGACAGCGGCGAGTTTCTCCTTGTCCTTGCCGAGATCGGGCTGGTAGTCGACCTCGACGCCGCGATCCTTGAAGATCTGTACGGCGGTCTTCGAGAGCTTGTCGGAAACGAGAACACGCGGGGCCATGGGGCACCTCATTGAGCGGAAAAATCGGGAAGAACCTTCTCATCCCCTCTTCCCGTCATCCCCCGCGAAAGCGGGGAACCAGTAACCGTTGCCGTTGCAAGAAGGACTGAAAGGCGTGGCCGTGCCGAAACTTGCGAGGTCGGTGCTTACTGGGTCCCCGCTTTCGCGGGGATGACGGTCAAGGGTTCGCGACGTGCTTGCTAAGCCGCCTTCTGCAGCGCCGCTTTTTCCATCGCGAAGCCCCATTCCAGCCACGCCGTCAGCGCGGCCAGGTCGGCGGCCTCGATGGTGGCGCCCGCCCAGATGCGGAAATGCGGCGGCGCGTCACGATGGAAGGCGATGTCGTAGGCGGCGCCTTCCTTGTCGAGCCGCGCGGCGATGGCGCGGACGAACGCCTCCCGCCCGGCAAGGTCGAGCCTGGTCACGTCGGGATCGACAATCTCCAGAGTCACCGAGGTGTTGGAGCGGGCCTTCGGGTCTTCGCCGAAGAAGTCAATCCACGGCGTTCGCGCCGCCCAGTCGGCGAGTACCTTGAAGTTGCCATCGGCGCGGGCGCGAAGGCCTGTCAGGCCGCCGGCGGACTTCGCCCAGCCGAGCGTGTCGAGATAATCCTCGACGCAGAGCATCGACGGCGTGTTGATCGTCTCACCGACGAAGATGCCGTCGATCAGCTTGCCGCCTTTAGTCATGCGGAAGAGTTTTGGCAGCGGCCAGGGTGGCGAATAGCTTTCCAGCCGCGCCACCGCCCGCGGGCTGAGGACGAGCATGCCGTGCGCCCCCTCCCCGCCGAGAGCCTTCTGCCAGGAGAACGTCACCACATCGAGCTTGTCGAAGGGCAGGTCCTGCGCGAAGGCGGCGGACGTCGCATCGCAGATCGTCAGGCCCTGGCGGTCGGCAGGGATCCAGTCGCCATCGGGGACGCGAACGCCCGAGGTCGTGCCGTTCCAGGTGAAGACCACATCGTGGCTGAAATCGACGGTCGAGAGATCGGGCAGCTTGCCGTAGTCGGCGGCGATCGTGCGCACGTCCTTGAGCTTCAGCTGCTTGACCACATCGGTGACCCAGCCGAGGCCGAAGCTCTCCCAGGCGAGCACATCGACCGGGCGCTGGCCGAGCATCGACCAGAGCGCCATCTCCATCGCGCCGGTGTCCGAGGCCGGCACGATGCCGATCCTGTAGTCGGCCGGCACTTCCAGGACCTCGCGGGTGAGATCGATGGCGAGCCTCAGCTTCTGCTTGCCGATCTTGGCGCGATGCGAGCGGCCGAGCGCCGCATCGCGGAGTGCCTCCAGCGACCAGCCGGGTCGCTTGGCGCAGGGTCCAGAGGAGAAATGGGGATTGGCCGGGCGCAACCCGGGCTTGGCGGGGGTCGTCATGTCGCTATCCTTTCAGATAGGCGCCTCTCGTTGGGGAGAGGTGTCCCGCCGTCGCGTTTAGCTAAAGCCGGGACGATCCGCAAGCCGGAGCTCAGGATTGGTCGCTTTGTCGCGTCTAGAAAGAAGGGGAAAGCGCGCTTCCAGAACTCCACATATCTGTTGACTTATACAGATGTGTGGAGTACCCTATATGCCGTGAACAGCAAAGAGCTCCAGCGCTACCTCGCGAAGAGCGGATGCACTTTCGAGACACACCGGGGTGGCAGCGGACACATGACGGTCCGTCGCGGCAACAAGACCTCGCAGTTGCCCATGCACGGTCGCAAGGAACTCGGCACCGGACTGGTCAACAAGATTCTCAAGGACCTCGGGTTGAAGAAATGATGTACCCCCTCACATTGACGCCGGACGATAACGACACCCTGCTCGTCACCTCCTCGCTTCTGCCGGAGGTTACGACGTTCGGCGAGACCTGGGCGGATGCGATCCATCAAGGCGCAGAGGCTGTCGAAGAGGCATTGGCCGCCCGGATGTCAAGATGGGAGGATATTCCCGTCCCGGACGCCAAGGACGTCGAACAGGCGTTCGAGGAGAACAGGGCGACACGTATCTCCCTCCTCGCCGACATGAAGGTGACCCTCTACCTCGCTTGCAAGGAAGCTGGCGTCTCGCGTGCAGACCTTACCCGCCGACTTGGCTGGCACCGGGAACAGGTCGATCGGCTCTTTCGTTTCGACCACAAATCGCGGCCGGATCAGATCGAGGCGGCCATCAAGGCAATCGGCAAGGTCATAAACCTTGAGGTCGTCGACTACCAATACGCAGCCAGCGCATAGCGCACGGAGAGCCTAGTTGTCCCCCGCCGGCGCCGGCGGTCGCGGTTGCGTCGTCACGAACGCCGCGACGTCCCAGGCTTGCTGCTCGGTGAGCATCGGCTGGCGCCAGTCGATGCCGCGCG
>JBDTLN010000460.1:0-2607 GCA_039934795.1 Bauldia sp.
GGGCGGCAATGTCCTGCTGCTCGGGCGGCGCGGTCAGGCGGGCCGCAAGCGGCATGTCGGGAATTTCGGGGGAACCGAGGAAGAGATAGAGGCCGATGGCGGCGACCGGCACCGCGACGATCGCGGCAAACATCGCCAACCGGTAGGGCCAGCCCGCAACGGGGGCCACCGGCGTGGCGGCGGCCTCGTCGGCCCTGAGCAGCCGGCGCGCAATCTCGGTTCGCGCCGCACCCGCCTCGCTCTGGCCGACCAGCCCGCGCTCGACGTCACGGTCGAGCTCGCCGAGCTGGTCGCGATAGATATCGAGGGCGGGATTGGCCGGGCCGCCGGCGCCGCGGCGATAGAGCGGCGCCAGCACGGCCAGGGATGCGGCCGCGGTCAAGAGGGCCATGACGATCCAGAGGAACATGCCCGCCTGTCTAGCCCCGCCGCTGCCCGCCCGCCGCAGACATAGTGTCGCTAATCGGCGTCAAGGCAAGGACGGCGGGAACCGGCGATTCCAGCAGCTCGCTCAAGCCGCCGGCCGCCAGCTTCCCTCGGGCTGCCGGCAGGACGTTGCGCGGAGCGAGAGCGGCGGCTGCTCCTCGATCGTCACCGTATGGGTCACGTCGCGGCAATCGAGAACGTTGACCTTGTAGCCCGGGCCCGGCACCACCTCGCCGCTATGGCCGGAGGTCCGGTTCTTCCAGGGCACCGGCGTGCCGGTGCGGCCGAATTCCAGCGCCTTGTACTCTGCATCGGCGGCGGCGCGGCGGTCGGCGTCGGTCATCGCCTTGCCGATCGGGCCATCGAGGAGCGCCGGCGGCAACTGGGAAGACAGCGGCGTCGGTGCATCGCCGGGATTGCCGAGGCTCTGCGAGCAACCGGCAAGCAGCAACGCACCCAAAAGAAGTCCGCCGATCGACTTGATCGTCGTCATTCGCCCATGCCTCCGACGGGATTGCAGTGCCCGGACCGGCTTTCCGGCAAATCGTGCATTCGCCCGGATCGCTGGCGCCCATTCCCACATGACCTTGGCCGAAATGAGATAGCGCCGCAACGTGGCGTCGCGCCGCCTCATGCCGCCGGCAACTCGATGTCGGCGCGCAGCCCCCCGGCCGGCGAGCGGTCGAGGTGGAGGCGGCCCTGATAGAGGCCGACAAGGTCGGCGACGATCGAGAGGCCGAGGCCTGAGCCGGGCTTGGTCTCGTCCAGCCGCCGGCCGCGCCGCGTCGCCTCCTCGCGCTGTTCGGGTGTCAGGCCGGGCCCGTCATCGTCGATGCGGAAACGCAGGCGTCCCGGCTCGGCCTCGCCGCGCGGACATTCATAGTCGACCGCGATGACGACGCTGCCCCGCGCCCACTTGCAGGCATTGTCGACAAGATTGCCGATCACCTCTTCCAGGTCCTGCTGCTCGCCGCGAAAACGGGCGCCGTCGGCGACGTGGCACGCGATGTCGAGGCGGCGATCCTCATGGATGCGCTTCATTGCGCGCACGATCCGGGACACCGCCGGGGCGACCTCGGTGACCGCTCCAATGACATTGGAGCGCGCCGCGATGCGGGCCCGGTCGAGATAGTGGTTGACCTGCATGCGCATCAGCGCCGCCTGTTCGGCGACCTTTTCGGCGAGCGGGCCGCGATTGGAACGGGCCTCGTTGGTGATCACCGAGAGCGGGGTTTTCAGCGCGTGGGCGAGGTTGCCGACCTGCGTCCGCGCCCGTTCGATGATCTCCTGATTCGATTGAAGCAGCGCGTTCAGCTCCTTCGCCAAGGGCTCGATTTCGCTCGGGAAATTGCCTTCGAACCGCGTCTCCTTGCCGCTCCGCAGCTCGGCAAGGCCGCGGCGAACCCTGTCGAGGGGCCGCAGCACCCACCGGATCTGGATCGTCGTGGCGAGGATGAGGCCGATGCCGAAGATCGCCAGCGTCAGGACGACGCTGTTGCGGAAGGCGGCGATCTGGCCGGCCATCTCGCCGGCGTCGCCGGCCACGACCACCTCGAACCTTCGCGATGGATCGAACTCGATGGTGCGGCCGAAGACGCGGAGCGACTGGTTCAGCGGACCGGCGAGAAGCCCGGTTCTCACCCCCGCCGCCGCCTCGCCGTGGCCGGTGATCCTGGCGAGGTCGAGGACGTCGGAGAAAAGCGACTTGGAAGCGAGGATCACCTGATCGGTGTCGGCGCGGCGCACCTGCCAGTACCAGCCCGAGTAGAGCGCCTCGAAGCGCTGTTCGCCAAGATTGCCGGGGTCGGCGAGGTTCGCCGTGTTCTGCGCGCCGAGGGCGCCGACCAGCGTGTTCATGTAGACCGCGAGGCGGTCGTCGAACGCGGTCTCGACGGTCTGGCGATAAAGGGAGGTGAGGATCAGGCCGGCGACGACAAGGGCCGCCGCGCTCCACAGCGAGGCGGAAGCGATGAGCCGGACGGCAAGCGAATTAGCCCGCATTCGGCGGTTCGACCATGCGGTAGCCGAGGCCGCGCACGGTCTCGATCAGGTCGGAAGGCATCTTCTTCCGCAGCCGCCCGACGAAGACCTCGATGGTATTGGAATCGCGATCGAAGTCCTGGTCGTAGAGATGCTCGATCAGCTCGGTGCGCGAGACCACACGGTCGCGGTGGTGCATCA
>JBDTLN010000461.1:0-2598 GCA_039934795.1 Bauldia sp.
AGTAGAGCTCCTTGCGACTCTTCTCGCCGCTCTTCTCGCCTTCGTCGGTGGTCGCCTGCAAGGCCTCACAGGCAGCTTTGAACGCCGCCACCGCCTCCTTCATGCCCTCCTTAGGCAGATTTTCCTCGACGCCGGTGCCGCTGATCCCGATCTCGCTCGCCGCCGACAGGGTGTCGAGGAGGCTGAGATCCCAGTTGGTTGAATACTCCCAGACCGAGTCGGTGGGATTGAACACGATGTCGGGCGAGAAGCCGCCGTCGTCGCTCTCGGCCTTGCCGTCGATCACGAGCCGAAAACTCGGCGGCGCTTTCTCGGCGACGGCCGCGCCGAGCGCCTTGGCGTCGATGTCGGAGACGTTCATCGTCCACGGCTCGTCCGTGGTGCAGCTCAGATAGAATTTGTAATGAGCCTCCGGATCGTCGGCCTTGCTTTTGTCGAGGACAAGCAGCGATGACGCCTCGCCGTCGCCGCCGAACGCTTTCCACACATAGCTGGCGGCCTCCTCGGCCGGAACCGGCACCGGAGCGAGCAGAACCGGGAATGCGGCCATGCCGGCCAGCAACGACAGGACCCTCACGCTAACCTCCCGAAGGTACGGCCGGGCCCTCCCGGCCATGGCCCGATCATAGCATTTTCGACGTTTTTGGCGCTATCAATCGTCCCGCTCCGGCGGGGCCGAGACTTGCGGCACTTTGCCGACCAGCCGCTCGAAGCTCGCCCGAACCGCTGCCTCGGTGTCGCGAACGTGCCGGTCGAGCGTCGGGAAATCCGGCATCTCCGCCGCCAGCGCCAGCCGGTCGAGGAGGCCTCGCGTTGCGACATCCGGATCGAAGGCACCGTCGAGGCAAAGCCGCAGGATCTGGGTGAGCGACTGATAGAGGCGAAGGGCGGGCAGAAGCGTGTCGGCCTCAGCGGCGGGGAGCAGGCCCGCCTTAGCCGCGGCCGTCAGGGACGCCTCGGTCTCGGTCAAGACAATGGCCGGATCGCCGGCGGCATGAAGGAGCTGGAGGTGTTGGGCGACGAACTCGATGTCGACGAGCCCGCCCGGCGTCTGCTTCAGGTCCCACGCCCCCTCGCCGCCCTTTGCCGCCTCAACCATCGCCCGCATCTCGAGCACGTCGCCGGTCACCTTCCGCGGATCGCGGCGCATCGCTATGGCGGCGGCGATCTCGCGGGCGGCGCGCGCCATCAGCTTCCCATCGCCGGCGATCGGCCGGGCGCGAGTCAGCGCCATGTGTTCCCAGGTCCACGCGTCCCTAGCCTGGTACTGCGCGAACCCGTCGATGTGGGTCGCTACAGGGCCGGACCGGCCCGACGGCCGCAGCCGGAAGTCGACATCGTAGAGCGTCCCTTCGGCCGTCGGCGCCGCGATCGCGGCGACGAGGCGCTGGGTGAGCCGGGCGAAATACTGCGCACCGGACAGAGGCCGCTTGCCGTCGGATTCGGCGTGCGCCTCGTCGAAGTCGTACAGAAGGATGAGGTCGAGGTCGGATGCGGCGGTCATCTCGCGCCCGCCAAGTTTGCCGAAGGCGATGATGGCGAGCTCGGCGTCCTTGATGCGTCCATGGGCGGCTTCGAACTCACGCCGCACGCGGGCGAGCAGCGCCGCGACCAGAGTCTCGGCAAGATCGGCGAAGGCGGCGCCCGCCTGTCGCGGGCCGATCGTGCCGGCGAGGACGCGAAGGCAGATCAGGAACGCCTGCTCCTGTCCGAAGATGCGCGACCGATCGAGCTCGTCCTCGTAGGACCAGGCCTCGCCCAGCGTCGCGGCAAGGCGCGTCTCCAGCACCGCCCGCTCCGGCAGCCGTCCGAAGAAA
Source organism: Bauldia sp. (assembly GCA_039934795.1). Taxonomy (GTDB): domain Bacteria; phylum Pseudomonadota; class Alphaproteobacteria; order Rhizobiales; family Kaistiaceae; genus CAMCWB01. Next base: position 1,818 of record JBDTLN010000461.1, read on the forward strand.
GCCGGATCGATGACCGCGTCGAGCACGTGAGCGCGCTGGATGATGGTCTCGGCGAGCCGCGGTGCGACGCCCATGATGGTCGCCATCAGTTCGAGGAGGCCGCGATTGGAGCTGAGGAGCGCGAAGAGCTGCACGCCCGCCGGCAGCCGCGCCAGGAACCGGTCGAAGGCGGCGAAGGCCGCGTCGGCATTGTCGGTGCCGGCGAGCGCCGCGAGGAGCGCCGGGACGAACTCCGTCAGGCGCTCCCGCGCCGTCGCCGATCGCACCGCCGGATAGCGCCCGTGGTGCCAGCCGCGGATCGTGCGGGTGACTTCCGACGGTTTGGCGTAACCGAGTTTCCGCAGGGTCGCCAGCGTGTCGGGATCGTCGTCCTCGCCGGTGAATACCAGGCTGCCGAGGTCGGACGTCAACGACGGCGCCGCCTCGAAGAGGCGCGCATAATGGTCGCGGACGGTTCGCAGGGTCGCCATGAGGGCTCGCGAAAAGACCGGGACGGTGGCGAAGCCCGCCATCCGCGCGATTACCAGCAACGCATCGTCGCTCTCGGGCAGCGTGTGCGTTTGCTCGTCGTCGACCATCTGCAGGCAGTGCTCGACGGTGCGCAGCCGGAAATACGCCTCGGTCAGTTCCTGCCGGGCGGGCTCGTCGATCCAGCCGATGCGCGCCAGCGTCGCCAGCACCTCCACCGTCCGCCGGCCGCGCAGTTCCGGATTGCGGCCGCCGGCGATCAGCTGCTGGGTCTGGACGAAGAACTCGATCTCGCGGATGCCGCCGCGGCCGA
>JBDTLN010000462.1:0-2584 GCA_039934795.1 Bauldia sp.
ACTTTCGGTGAGGCGGTTGCCGCCGGGCTGCCGAGGAGGGCGTTGATGCGGTCGCGCTCGTGCTCGAAATTGTTGAGGAGCTCTGCCTGGAGGACGCGGCCGCGGGGCAGGCGGATGCGGAGGGGGTCGACAGGCTTGGCGTTGACGCGGATCTCGAAATGGAGATGCGGCCCGGTGGACAGTCCGGTTGAGCCGACATAGCCGATAATCTGTCCCTGGCGGACGCGCGCGCCGGGGACGATGCCCTTGGCGAAGGCCGACTGGTGGCCGTAGGCGGTCTCGTAGCCGTTGGTGTGTTTAACCAGCGTGAAGTTGCCATAGCCGGAACTGCGGCCGGCCTTCTCGACGACGCCGTTACCGGCGGCAAAGATCGGAGTCCCCTTCGGCGCGGCGTAGTCGACGCCGGCATGAAGGCGCCGATAGCCGAGGACGGGGTGAACGCGCCAGCCGAAGCCGGAGCGAATGATGCCGACGCCCATGGGTTTGCGCATCAGGAACTTCTTGGCGCTGCGACCTTCGTCGTCATAGTAGTCGACGACGCCGTCGTCGGCGGTGCGAAAGCGATAGAAGCGCTTGTTGACGCCGCCAAGCGTGAGCGAGGCAAAGAGAACCTCGGGCTCGGCCGCATCGCGGTCCTGCGCGTCGGGGAGGGAGTGGAAGACCTCGATCGTGTCGCCAGGCGTGATGCGGGTCTGGAAGTCGACATCGAAGGCGAAGATGCGGATCAACTGGTCGATAAGGGCTGCGGGTACCTGCTGTTCCAGCGCCGTCTCATAGACCGCGTCGTAGAGTTTTGGCATGCCGCCGCTGTAACTCTCCGGCTCGGCAGCGGCTTCCGCCATCGCCGCGCTGGCGGTCGGCTCGTCGGCGCGCACGAACAGATTGTCGTCGGCGCGCGCGACCGTCGCCTGGTGGGCGCCGTCCTCGTAGATCGATACGCGCATCGGCCGGCTGCCCCCGGTCTCGCCGCCAACGGCGTAGGCAACACGGATTTTCTGGTCGGCGCGCAGATGCCCGATGTCGATGAGCCCGGCCATGGTTCGGGCGATCGAGTCGGCGTCGGCGGCATCGACCGCGTTCTTGGTGAGGACGCCGCGGAAGTCCGCGTTCTGGGCAAGGCTGATGATCTTCTCCTCGATCGACGAACCGGGGAGGGCGCCGTCGCTCTTGGCAACGCTCGACACATTCTCCTGGACGATCTTCACGCCCACGGCGGAGAACGGATCCTCGCCGTCGCCGGAGCCTTCGCCCGGGTCGGCGTACGGGATCGAAGCGCTCTGGAAATCGCCCGGATCGGCGTCGAGGTTGGCGGCGGTGCGGACGATCTGCTCCACTTCGGGCGTGGTCAGACCGGCGTTTGCCGTGCTCACATCCGGGGTGTCGACGGGAAAGGCGCTGACCTTGACGGAGACTTCGCCGTCAACGTTGGCGCCGTAGATCTGGTCCGATGCGCCCGAGCCGGGCGTGGTCGGGGCTTCGGGCGTCGAGGTGTCGGCGAAAATCCGCAAGGCGTCGTAGGCCGGGATGCGGCTCGCCATCTCCGGCTTCGGAGCGACGAGGGAGGCGGTGACCTTGGCGAAGGGGCGCAGCTTGATGAAGTCGCGCTCGCCTTGCCGGGTAACGGTGGAGACCTGGAGGATCTGCCGGCTGGAGACCTCCTCCTCGAGCGGCTGGATGCGGTCGCCCTTGCCTCCGCCGAACTTGCCGCCAGGCTCATCGCCCTCGTCGACGACCGCGGCGAAGGAATCCGGCAGGCTGGCGAACTGATAGGGGCTGTTGAGGGCGGCCATCAGGGCGCCGCCCATAAGAAAGATCGAGGTAAAGCCGGTGAGGATCGTTCCGGCCAGCCAGCGGGGGCTCACCGCCCGGTGAACGGGCTTCTCGTCGGGCTTTTCGCCGATGCGAAGGGGCGGCTCGTGGCCGAGGTCGACGGAGCCGTCATAGACGACCCGGGAACCCGAAATCAGCCGTGTCGCCCCCCTCACGTTGCCGACTTCTCCCCAAGCGCGACGCCCTGCCGGGCGATATCTTTCCGACCGGCACGAAAAGCGAAGCGCGACCTTGCCCCGCGGCCAGACCCAAAGTCAACGAATCGATCCGCCGCCTAGCCCAACTTGCCGGTCTTTTGGGCGCCAATGTGGCCGTGGCCTGTTGCGTTGCGGGAGGAGCGGCCATGCAGGAAAATCGCCGGGAATTTTTGTGACAAGGTGTTGACAGTGCGGAAGGCCGACGCCTATATACGCCCCACACGAGGGCGGCGCCGCCTTGAGGCGGCTCTGAGGTTTACCCTCGGTTCTCTCGACGCAGAGCCTGAGACAAGGTTGCTTCCAAGCGACTTGTCTTATCTGCGTGGACAGCCGGTGAAAACCGGTTGGCCAAACGACGGGGTTCCCCGTCGTGTTCTTTGACAAGTGAATAGGAAGAAAGAGAAACGTAGGCGGCGGAGTCCTTGCGGGCTTCGGATCCTTCGGGGTTCGAGGCCAAAGAGACTCGGCGGCACTACGTTTTCTAAGCAACGCTTGTCGTGCTTCGATCGCGAGGTCGAGGCGTGACGGTGTGCTTGGGAACTCGTCAAAAACAGACG
>JBDTLN010000463.1:0-2583 GCA_039934795.1 Bauldia sp.
GAAGCTTGGCTGGGAACGGGCCAACTGGTTTGCACCGGCCGGCGTGCCGGCACGCGACGAATATTCCTTCGGCCGGGGCAACTGGTTCGAACATGTCGGCGCCGAGCACCGGGCGGCGCGGGAGGCGGTGGCGCTCTTCGACCAGTCGTCCTTCGCCAAGTTCGAGATGCGGGGGCGGGACGCGGCCGAGGCGCTGTCGTGGATCGCCGCCAACGATGTCGCAAAAGCGCCGGGCAGGCTGACCTATACGCAGATGCTCAACACCCGCGGCGGCATCGAATGCGACCTCACGGTGGCACGGCTCGCCGCGGATCACTTCTACATCGTCACGGGGACCGGATTCCGCACCCACGACTTCGCGTGGATTGGCCAGAATATCCCGCAAGGCCTGGATGCGACACTTTCCGATGTCACCGAGGCCTGGGGGACGCTGTCGCTGATGGGGCCGGCGTCGCGGAACGTCCTCGCCGCCGTCACCGGTGCCGACACATCGAACGCGGCCTTCCCCTTCGGCACCGTCCGTGAGATCGACATTTACGGCGCAAAAGTTCGGGCGCTCCGCATCACCTATGTCGGCGAACTCGGCTGGGAGCTGCACATGCCGTTCGGCGACACCGGCCCGGTCTTCGACCGCCTCGTGGCGGCGGGCGCGCTGCACGGAATGAAACCCGCCGGCTACCGCGCAATCGAGTCGCTGAGGTTGGAAAAGGCCTATCGCGCCTGGGGTGGCGACATCACACCCAACGACAACCCGTTCCATGCCGGGCTTGGCTGGGCCGTCAAGCTGAAGTCCGTCCAGCCCTTCCTCGGCCGCGAGGCGACCGAGAAGATCGCCAACGCGCCTCTGGCCAAGCGCCTGACGATCTTCACGGTTGCCGATCCGGCGATCGTCCTTGCCGGCCGGGAAACGATCCTTCGCGACGGCAAGCCGGTCGGGTTCCTCGCCAGCGCCGGCTGGGGCTACACGGTCGCCGCCAATATCGGCCTCGGCTATGTCAAGAATCCGGACGGGGTCACGGACGACTACCTGAAGTCCGGCGCCTACGAGCTGGAGGTCGCCACCGAGCGCGTTCCCGCGCAGCTCCATATGGGACCGCTCTACGATCCGGCGAACACAAAGGTAAGAGCGTAGCGATGGCCTTCCACGCCGACCGGTACGCGCGCATCGTCATCATTGGTGGCGGCGCGATCGGCTGTTCGATCGCCTGGCACCTTGCCGCCCATGGTGAGCGCGACGTGCTGCTCGTCGAGAAAGCGCAGCTTACTCATGGCTCGACCTGGCACGCGGCGGGGCTGGTCGGTCAGCTTCGCGGCAAGCAGAACCTAACCCGGTTGATGCAGAACTCGGTCGCCGTCTTCGACCGCCTGGAGCAGGAAACCGGGCAGGCCATCGACTGGAAGAAGGTCGGCTCGCTCCGCCTGGCCTCCTCGCCGGACCGGTGGGCGGAAATCCGGCGATCGATGACGCTTGCCAGCAGCTTCGGTTTCGAGTGCCACAGTCTCAGCGCGCGGGAAGCTCATGACCTTTTCCCGTTCATCGAAGAACGTGGCGTCGTCGGCGCGGCATACATCCCCTCTGACGGATATGTCGACCCGTATGCCTTGACCATGGCCTACGCGGCAGGTGCCAGGGCCGGCGGTGTACGCATCGCCGAAGGCGTCCTTGTCACCGGCATCGCCATCGACAAGCGCCGCGTTGTGGGTGTCGTCACCGACCACGGCACCATCGGTTGTGAAATCCTCGTCAATTGCGCCGGCATCTGGGCAAAGCGCGTCGCCGATATGGCCGGCGTCGCAGTCGCAGCGGGGGTCGTCGAGCACCAGTATTTGGTCACCGAGCGCAAGGTCGCCTTCAGTGCCGGCCTCACGACCCTCCGCGACCCTGACCACAACTTCTATCTCAAGCCTGACATCGCTTCCTTCGCGATCGGCGGCTGGGAGGACGGCACCAAGGGATGCTGGCGCGGCCAACCGCCCTTTGCCTTTGCGCGCGAACTTTTCCAGCCGAATATGGACCGTCTCGCGCTGTTCGCCCTGCCCGCCGCCGAACGTTTGCCTATCCTCAACGAGATTGGCATCCAGACGGTGATCAACGGTCCCATACCAGTCTCGGCAGACGGCGAGCCGATCATGGGTCTCGCGCCGGAACTCGACAATTTCTTCGTCGCCTGCGGCTTCACCGCCGGGATCGCAGCTTCTGGCGGTGCTGGCCTGGCCATGGCGAACTGGATCGTCCACGGCGATCCCGGCATGGACTTGTGGTCCTTCGATATTCGGCGATTCGGCCCTGTGCAGGCGCAAGGGCGCTGGCTCGAAGAGCGCGCCGTCGAGGCCTACGGCGCATACTACAGGATTCACTGGCCCGGCGAGGAGATGCATTCCGCCCGCAACGTGCGTCAGAGCCCGATGCACGGGCGGCTTATGAATGCCGGCGCGGTGTTCGATTTCAGCGCCTACACCCGCGCGCCGGCGCTGACGATCTACGACAGCGGCGGCAACGACACGCTGGATTGTTCCGGCTATTCGGTGGCGCAGACCATCGATCTGCACTCCGGCGCGTTTTCTTCCGTCGGCGGTCTCATC
>JBDTLN010000464.1:0-2583 GCA_039934795.1 Bauldia sp.
CGGCGATGTGCTGCTGCCTGCCGGACGGCGGCTTGGCATGCGCGAGATCACCATGGCGGCGGCGATGGGCCACGCGACCGTGCCGGTCCGCCGCCGGCCGCGCATCGCAATCCTTGCCACCGGCGACGAGCTTGTTGCGCCCGGCAGCGCGCCGGGACCCGATCAGATCGTCGCCTCCAATGGATATGGTCTGGCCGCCCTTGTCCGCTCCGCTGGCGGCGCGCCGCACGACCTCGGCATCGTTCGCGACGACACCGCGGCGATCGGCGCGGCGGTCGGGCAGGCCCTCGCCCTCCCCGCCGAAATCCTCGTCACGCTCGGCGGCGCATCGGTGGGCGACCACGACCTCGTCCAGGCGGCGCTGACGTCACAGGGCATGGCGCTCGACTTCTGGAAGATCGCCATGCGGCCGGGCAAGCCCCTCGTGTTCGGCAGGCTGGCGCGGCCAGACGGTTCGGCGATGGCGGTCCTCGGCCTCCCCGGCAATCCGGTCTCGAGCCTCGTTTGTGGCATCCTCTTTGTCCGCCCGCTCATCGCCGCGCTTCTCGGTGAGATGCCGGGCGACCCGACCGAGGCCGCTGTCCTCGGGGCCGACATGTCCGCCAATGACGGGCGGCAGGACTATGTTCGCGCCACGCTCTCCGCCAGCGCCGGCCTGCCGGTGGCGACTTCGTTCAGCACGCAGGACAGCTCGATGCTCTCCGTCCTGGTCAGGGCCGACTGCTTGATCGTCCGCCCGCCGCATGCGCCGGCGGCGAAGGCCGGCGAGCCCTGCCGCATCGTCCGCCTGCCCTGAGCGCGACTTGCCTCCGCCTTCGAAAGTGGAAAAGAATGGCGCCGCCGCGCACCAGAACGCGGAGGCGACACAGATCGCGAAATTCCGGAGGGGCAAGGCAATGGCGCAGAAGCGCGAATACATCATGTGGTCCGGCAACGTCCGTCAGTTGCCGATGAAGGAGCGCATTCGCGCCACCGCCAAGGCCGGGTTCGACGTCCTCACCCTGTCGCCCTGGGACTGGATGGACGTGCTGCGCTCGGGCATGTCGACCAGGGACATGCATGCCTTCGCCGCCGATCTCGGCGTCCGCATCGACCATCTCGATCCGCTGGCGAAATGGGCGCCGAAATGGATGCCGGATAACATCGTCGAGCAGGTCTACCTGACGTTCCTCCTTTGGGACGTCGACGACTTCCTCCGCATCGGCGAGGCGATCGGCGTCACCTCGATGACGGCCATCGGCAGCTATCCCGCCGGCACGACCGTGCCCACCGACCAGCTCATCGAATCCTTCGCAAAACTCTGCGACCGCTGCGCGCCGCTCGGCATCCGCGTCGACCTCGAATTCATCCCGATGTGGGGGCTGAGCGACCTGAAGACGGCCTGGGCCGTGGTCAAGGGCGCCGACCGGCCGAACAGCGGCCTCATCTTCGATTTCTACCACTACCTCCGGGGAAATCCGGACGACGCGCTGCTGGAGACCATCCCGACGGAAAGGATCTCGGCCGTCCAGATCGCCGACGCGGCGGCGAAGATCAACCCGAACATCAGCGTATTCCAGGATGCGATCTTCCGGCGCGTGCCGCCCGGCGAAGGCGCCTTTCCGATCACCCCGCTGCTGCAGCTTCTGGAGAAGAAGGGCGCCCTCGGCCGAATTGGGCCCGAAACATTCAGCCAGACCTTCGACACGATGGAAGCCGACCAGATCGTCGATATCACCGTCCGCTCCTTCAAGGGCGCACTCGACCGCGCCGGCATCGACCACGACTACGGCCCGCGGCCGCAGTAGACGTCTGGTCTCCAAGAGCCGGGCAATGCCGTTCTGACCGCAAGACCTGGTCAGCTGCGGATATTCTGTCGTCAGTTTGCGGACTTCACGGAATATTCAGGCCGCATATATCCCCTTCGCGTATGTCGCGGTATGCGGTAATGTAGGGGCTACCGCAACCGAAACGAGTCGGGCATGGCGACAGAGATCAACGCTCGCGAATTTTATCGACGCTGGATTGCGGCGGCATTTTCACACGCGATTGGACCAATTGATCTGTGGTCCGGTCTTATCGCCGCGCTTCTTACCGTCGTTGGCCATTTCCTGCCCGCCGTGGCACCTCTAATGACGGACTTGCTCTGGCAGACTCCACTTTGGGCCGCCGCCGCTGTGGTAGTCGCCCGACTCCTGGTTGCTCCGTATTGGATTTGGAAGGCCCAAGAGCAAGCAATCCTTGATCTCAAAACTGAGGTTGCATCCTTACGCCGCGAGTACGATTTTGCTTTCGCGTTTGATGGCATTGAGGTCCATGAAAGTCGTCGAATGGACCCAGAATCAGGGAAGATTGTCGAAATTTTCTTTCAGCCAGTTTTGAAATTCAGAAATACGTTAGGGCGTCCGATACGATATCGAGTCACAAAGCTAAGTCTCGACGGAAAATCACTTGAGGAGAGTTTCATAAATCGTGGCGGTGTTGTCGCCGCCATGTCCTCCACGACGTTCTACTGCCCTCGCCAACCCCTCAACCTTGCTTTGATGGACAAGGAGCGTGAGCACGACATTGAATTTGAAATTCGATATGGCTCACCTGATGAAG
>JBDTLN010000465.1:0-2572 GCA_039934795.1 Bauldia sp.
GTATATTCGGCGTTCTCCGAAAGATCGCCATGCTCGCGCGCCGCCGCGATCGCCTTGATGATCGACGGCCGCTCCACGCTCTTCAGGTGCTTCAATTCGTCCTCAAGGCTCTTCAGCCCCTCGGCAGTCGTCGGAACTCTTTCCATTGTCGGATCGTCCTCAATGAATCGCGCGGCGTCAACGACCAACGGACCCCCACCAAAGGACCCGTTGACCGCGGGTCAGGCCGGGTCGCCAAGGCGGAAGGTCGGCGCGGTACTTAAAAGGTGGTCTTGAAGTAGGATTGCAAGGGCGCCACGTCCAGGGGCCCCGCGTGCAGCGCCGCGATGCCTTCAACCGACGCCTTGGCGCCGGCGACCGTCGTGTAATAGGCGATCTTGTTCATCAACGCCGTGCGCCGGAGCGTGAAGCTGTCGGTGAGCGCGGTCGCGCCGTCGACGGTGTTGAAGACGAGCTGCACCTTGCCGTCTTTCATCAAGTCGACGATGTGCGGCCGTCCTTCGAGCACCTTGTTGACCCGCTCGGCGGCGATGCCGTGCTTGCGCAGGAAGTCGGCAGTGCCGCCGGTCGCCACCACGGTAAAGCCGAGATCGGCCAGCCGCTTGACCGGTTTCACCATCTCGGCCTTGTCCTGATCCTTGACCGAGACGAAGACCAGGCCTTCGAGCGGCACCTTGCTGCCGGCGCCGAGTTGTGACTTGGCGAAAGCACGGCCGAAATTCGTATCGAGCCCCATGACCTCGCCCGTCGAGCGCATCTCGGGGCCGAGGATGATATCGACGCCGGGAAAGCGGGCGAACGGAAAGACCGCTTCCTTGACCGCGACATGCTTGCCGCGCGCCTTCTTGATCGCCAGGGCCTTCAATGGCTCACCGACCATCAGGCGGGCGGCGTACTTGGCAATGGGCTGGCCGGTCGCCTTGGCCACAAACGGCACGGTGCGGCTGGCGCGCGGGTTGACCTCGAGCACGTAGACCTCACCGTCCTTGACCGCATACTGCACGTTCATCAGGCCGACGACCTTGAGCGCCTTGGCCATCGCCTCGGTCTGACGCTCGATCTGGGTCAGGATCTTCGACGACAGCGAATGCGGCGGCAGCGAGCACGCCGAGTCGCCGGAATGGATGCCCGCTTCCTCGATGTGCTCCATGATGCCCGCGACAAAGACATTCTGGTCCTTGTCGGCCAGCGCATCGACGTCGACCTCGATGGCGTCGCGAAGATAGGAATCGATCAGCACCGGCGTGTCGCCCGAGACCTTCACGGCGTCGCGCGTATAGCGTTCCAGGCCGGCCCGATCGTAGACGATCTGCATTGCGCGGCCGCCGAGGACGTACGATGGACGAATGACGACCGGATAGCCGATCCTCTCGGCGACAGCGATCGCCTGCTCCTGCGACGTCGCCGTGCCATTGTCGGGTTGGCGGAGCTTCAGTTCGTGGATCAGCTTCTGGAAGCGATCGCGGTCCTCGGCCAGATCGATGGCGTCGGGCGAGGTGCCGAGGATGGGAATGCCCGCCGCCTCGAGCGGCTTGGCGAGCTTGAGAGGCGTCTGTCCGCCGAACTGCACGATCAGGCCCAGCAGCTCGCCGTTCCGGCGCTCGACTTCGACCAGTTCGATGACGTCTTCGGCCGTCAGCGGCTCGAAGTAGAGGCGGTCGGCCGTGTCATAGTCGGTCGAGACCGTCTCCGGATTGCAGTTGACCATGATGGTCTCATAGCCGGCTTCGCGCAGGGCGTAGACGGCATGGACGCAGCAATAGTCGAACTCGATACCCTGGCCGATACGGTTCGGCCCGCCGCCCAGAATGATCACCTTCCGGCGATCGGTCGGATTCGCCTCACACTCGGCCGGATTGACGCCATCGCCTTCGTAGCAGGAGTAGAGATAGGGTGTGTGCGACTCGAATTCGGCCGCGCAGGTGTCGATGCGCTTGAACACCGGCCGCACGCCCAGGCTACGGCGCTGCTTGGCCACCTCGGCTGCCTTCATGCCGGCAAGCTCGGCCAGACGCTCGTCGGAGAAGCCCTTCTTCTTGAGGTCGAGCAACTCTTTGGCATCCGTCGGCAGGCCCGAGGCGCGTACGCCGGCCTCGATCTGCACGAGCTGTTCGATCTGGCGCAGGAACCACGGCTCGTACTTCGATGCCTGGGCGATCTCCTCGACCGTGAGGCCATGACGGATCGCCTGGGCGATGACGAGAATGCGGTCGGGCGTCGGACGGGACAGGGCACCCACGATCGCTGCCTTGTCCGGCGCGCCCTTGATTTCTATCTCGTTCAGGCCGGTCAGGCCGGTCTCCATCGAGCGCAGCGCCTTCTGCAGCGACTCCTGGAAGGTGCGCCCGATCGACATCGCCTCGCCCACGCTCTTCATCGAGGTCGTGAGCAGCGCCTCGGCACCGGGGAACTTCTCGAAGGCAAAGCGCGGGATCTTGGTAACGACATAGTCGATGGTCGGCTCGAAAGAGGCCGGCGTCGAGCCGGTAATGTCGTTCAGCAATTCGTCGAGCGTGTAGCCCACGGCAAGGCGCGCCGCGACCTTGGCGATCGGGAAGCCCGTGGCCTTGGA
>JBDTLN010000466.1:0-2569 GCA_039934795.1 Bauldia sp.
CGCCATCACCGATCTCATGCGCACCGCGGTCGACGGTCGCGGCAACATCAACGTGCTCGCCGCCGATACGCTGATGCAGTCGCCGCGGCTCTACGCGACATTTCTCCTCTGGCTCCTGTCCGAGCTGTTCGATGAGCTGCCGGAGATCGGCGACCCGGAGAAGCCGAAGCTCGTCTTCTTCTTCGACGAGGCGCATCTCCTCTTCAACGAGGCACCGAAGGCGCTGCTCCAGAAGATCGAGCAGGTGGTGCGACTGATCCGCTCCAAGGGCGTCGGCGTCTATTTCGTCACCCAGAACCCGCTCGACGTGCCGGAGATCGTGCTGGCCCAGCTCGGCAACCGCATCCAGCATGCGCTCCGCGCCTACACGCCGCGCGACCAGAAGGCGGTAAAGGTTGCCGCCGACACGTTCCGGGCCAATCCCGAATTCTCGACCTACGACATGATCACCCAGCTCGCCGTCGGCGAGGCTCTGGTCTCGACGCTGGAGGAAAAGGGCGTTCCCTCGATCGTCCAGAAGACGCTGATGCGGCCGCCGTCCTCGCGGATCGGCACGATCAGCGCGGAGGAGCGGAAGAAAGCGCTCGCCACCGATCCGATCGGCGCGATGTACGACACGGTCGTCGACCGGGAGTCGGCGTATGAGACCTTGCAGGGGAAGGATGCACCGGCACCCAGCGCGTCGGCGCCGGGTTCGATCAAGGTCGAGCCGGGCGGCATTGTGGTCGAACCGGCGCGACGGGAACCGGCACGGCCCCCGGCCGAAGCGCCGGCGAGTTCGGGGGGCCTTGGCGGGATCCTCGGCTCGGTCCTCGGTTCGGGCACCGGCACGCGCAACCGCCTGTCGCCGACGCAGCGCGTCGCCCGCGAGGTGACGCGCTCGGTCGCGGGTCGCGTCGCCGGCCAGATTGCCGGCGATATCGGCCGCCAGATCGGCGGCTCCTACGGCAATACGGTCACCCGGGCGATCGTCCGCGGCGTGCTGGGGAGCATCCTCAGGCGATAAGGCCGCCGGCAGTTGTCGGATCGGCGGCTGCGGCCTATGTTCCCGGTCCACATCCCTGCCAGCCGCTTTGTCCTACCGACGCCAACCGGGAAGCGGCAGAAATTCAAATCTCAAAGGAGCTTGTCATGGCCTTCGAACTTCCGCCGCTGCCCTACGACTATGAAGCCCTCCAGCCCTACATGTCGAAGGAGACGCTGGAGTTCCACCACGACAAGCACCACCAGGCCTATGTCACCAACGGCAACAACCTGCTGAAGGGCTCGGGCCTCGAGGACAAGTCGCTGGAGGACGTCGTCAAGCAGAGCTACTCCAAGAACGCCGGCCTCTTCAACAATGCCGGCCAGCACTACAACCACATGCATTTCTGGAAGTGGATGAAGAAGGGCGGCGGCGGCAAGAAACTCCCCGGCGCGCTCGCCAAGGCGGTCGATTCCGACCTCGGCGGCTATGACAAGTTCCGCACCGATTTCATCCAGGCCGGCACCACCCAGTTCGGCTCCGGCTGGGCCTGGATCGCCGTGGTTGGCGGCAAGCTGCAGATCACCAAGACGCCGAACGGCGAGAATCCGCTCGTCCATGGCGGCACGCCGATCCTCGGCGTCGATGTGTGGGAGCACTCCTATTACATCGACTACCGCAACGCCCGGCCGAAATACCTCGAGGCGTTCGTCGACAACCTCATCAACTGGGATTACGTGCTCGAGCTTTACGAAAAGGCGGCGGGCCGCGTCTGACCCAGGCCGAAACGCCTCGGCCTCAGTGGCCGAGGCGGCGGCAGGGCGTGAAGCTGTTCTGGTGCGGGTAGTCCGACTGCGCCCAGTAGAGCCAGGCTTTGCAGGCCGAGATGCTGGTGAAGCAGGGCGAGGCCGAGTACGGAAAGTAGTCCTGGTGACGAAGGTCGAAGGGACTGGGCTGCTCGCCGCGGAAGGATGTCTGCCAGACTTTCGGCGGTCCGAACTGGGCGGCGAGATAGCTGCAATCGCCCGCCTCGACCCGGGGCGGCTGGGCCGCATATGCGGGGACGGCCAGCACACCAGCAAGGGCGATCACGGTGGCAGCGGCGGCGGAAGCAAGACGGCGCATTGAGGTTTCCTTGTGACTGAGCCCCAACGCTGACTCTAGAGCGCCCTGCGGCAAGGGAAAGGCTACAGGTCACACCCGAGACTTTCAGCGCAAATGACGTGGCGAAGGCGGTCTCGTTGAGGCGGTCGAAGCGGCCGGCGGCGCCGCCGTGGCCGGCGTCCATGTTGGTCTTGAGGATGAGGAGGCGGTTGTCGGTACGGGTGGCGCGGAGTCTCGCAACCCACTTCGCCGGCTCCCAGTAAGTGACGCGCGGGTCGGTCAGGCCGGCGAGGGCGAGGATCGCCGGATAGGCCTGCGGCCGGACATTGTCGTAGGGCGAATAGGCCGCGATGGTGTGATAGTCGGCTTCGCTGAGGATCGGATTGCCCCATTCCGGCCACTCCGGCGGCGTCAGCGGCAGCGTGTCGTCGAGCATCGTATCGAGGACGTCGACGAAGGGCACTTCGGCGATGAGGCCGGCAAACAGGTCCGGCGCCATGT
>JBDTLN010000467.1:0-2568 GCA_039934795.1 Bauldia sp.
CCTTGCGCAGCGCCGAGTTCGGCTTCTTCGGCGTCGTCGTATAGACGCGCGTGCATACGCCCCGCTTCTGCGGGCTCTCCTGCATGGCCGGCACCTTGTTGCGCTTGATCGGCGCGCGGCGCGGCTTGCGAATGAGCTGGTTGACCGTTGGCATCCTTGGCCTTTCGAACTGCCCTAAATAAACGCGTCCACACGAAACCAAGAGCGCCCTGCCCCGCTTCCGCGGGAGGCGCTCCAAAAACAGAGGATCACGGCCTGAGCCGCGATCATGTCGCTCTCGAACGTCTGTCGTCTGGTCCGGCCAGCGTTTAGGCCTTCTGTATCCGCGACTTGGACGCCGTCGGAAATAAAAGGCCTACCACCTGCCCGAAAGCGCGCGGAACCTAGTCATTCTGATTCCGGCCGTCAACCCCAATTCGCCGACATTCTGGCTGGGGGACCAGCGGTCGCCGCCCGAATCTGGGGTCAGGCGGCCGGCGAAGCAAGGGGCCAGGCCGCCCGGTATGCCTTTTCGACATAGGGACCGCAGGCAAGCGGCTCGTAGCCGCCTGCGCTGCCGCCGAGCGGAACAACCGTAGCTGCATAGTCCGGATTGGCGAAGAACGGCACTGAAATCCGGTCCGCGCCCGTGCGATTCGCCACCCGGTGCGGGGTCGAGACGAAGCGGCCATTCGTCCAGCGCTGCATCATGTCCGCGATGTTGATCACGAACGTGCCGGCCACGGGTGCCGCCGCGATCCAGTCGCCGGCGCGATTGCGCACTTCAAGGCCACCGGCATCGTCCTGCAGCAGGATTGTGAACGCCCCCGTGTCGGTATGCGCCTCGACGCCGAGAGCCTCAGCGTTCTTCGGTTGCGGCGGGTAGTGCAGCAGGCGAAGCTGGGTCAGAGGCTTCCTGAAGAACGGCCGGAAATAGTCGGCGTCCAGTCCAAGCCCTACCGCGAACGCCCCGAGCAGCCGCTCCGACAAGGCCCAAACCTCCTCATAGTATCGATCCATCGCTTTCCTGAATGCCGCGGCGTCCCTCGGCCACACATTAGCCCCGTACATCACGTTGCCGGCCCGCACGTCCGGGTCGTCCGCCGGCAGGTCGAGCATCATCTGGAACGCTTCGAGCAGCCGCCGGGGCACGTTCGGCCCGACGATCCCCATCGGCACGTAGCCGCGGAAGCATCGCGACCGGCTCAAATCGATTGCGTCGCGCTCGGCCTGAGGCTGCCAGAAAAACCAGTGCGCCGCATCGAATACGCCGGAGACCACCTCTGGCGGAATGCCGTGGTTCTTCACGTAAAGAAAACCGGCGGTTTCGCAGGCTTTGGCAATCTCGCCGGCGACCGATTGGATGCCGGCTTTGTCGCCGCTTTGCAGCGCCGCGATATCGACCACCGGAATAGCGGTGAAGTCAGGATCCGTCACTGCGTTCCCCTTTGCTGGCTCCGGCCGGCCCACTGAAATTGCCGGCACGCACCCTGTCAACGGCTCCAGCCGGTTCAATCAGCAGGGTTTTCCCTTTAAAAGGACCGGCCCGTCGCACCGCCCCGATTCTGGAACTCCATGGACACGACCCTCGACCTCCCCGCCTCACCCCGCCAGGTTGTCCGCGCCCGCATCGCCATATCGGTCGTATTCTTCATGCTCGGGACCGGTACCGGCCTCTGGGCAGTTCACATCCCCCTGGTGACCGAACGGCTCAAAGTCGACCCGGCGATCCTCGGCCTCGCGCTATTCTCGATGGCGATCGGCGCGGTTATCTCGATGCCGCTGACCGGCTGGGCGGTTGCCCGCTTCGGCTCACGGCTGCCGACACAGGTGACAGTCCTCTACTACATCGTCACCATCGCGCTGCCGATTCTCAGTCCCTCCGTGCCGTTTCTGTTCGTGACCGCCTTCCTGTTTGGCGCCGGACTTGGCTCAACCGACGTCGCCATGAACACCCAGGCGACTGAACTGGAAAAGGCTCGGGGCCGCCCAACCATGTCCTCATTCCACGGCTTCTTCAGCGTCGGCGGCCTTGCCGGCGCGAGCCTTGGAGCCGGTATCATCGCCGTGGGATGGGGGGACGGCAGCGGCGCCTTGGTGCTGGCCGTCATTTTCTTCATTGTCGCCGTGGTCGCCATCCGCGACCTCATGCGTGGTGAGCCGGTGGCCGGAGCCGGTCCGCGCTTCGGCTTACCCAACCGGGCCGTTGTCGGTCTCGGACTGATCGCCTTCCTGGCCTTCGCCATCGAAGGGTCGGTCACCGACTGGAGTGCCCTCTTCCTCACCAACGTCCGGCAGGCGAGCGTAACAACCGCCGCCAGCGGCTATGCACTGTTCTCGCTCGCCATGGCGGTCTGCCGCCTTGCCGGCGATCCCATCGTGGCGCGGCTTGGCGACAGAAAGATCGTGATCGGCGGCGGACTGGTGATGGCGGCAGGCATTGCTGTCGCGCTCGTCGCTCCATGGCCGCTGGTGGCAGCGGTCGGCTTTGCCCTCGTTGGTGTCGGCGCAGCCAATGTCGTGCCCGTAGCCTTCAGTGGCGGCGGCACGACCCCCGGTGTCCATCTTTCCGTCGGCGTCGCGTCGGTG
>JBDTLN010000468.1:0-2564 GCA_039934795.1 Bauldia sp.
TCCTCCTCTTCTGGAGCGGCGCAGCTCGCATCGCGGCGGTGCGCAACAAAGACCTCCATATCGGCGACATCGCTCTTGGCCAATCGAACTGGCCCCCGAAGGCGACGCAACTCAACAACGCCTTCGGGAACCAGCTCGAGCTGCCGGTTCTTTTCTACGTTCTCGTCATCCTCGCCATCTTCACCGGCAAGGCCTCGCTGGTCTTCGTCGTCCTCGCCTGGGTCTTCGTGGCAACGCGCCTCGGCCATGCCGCCGTTCACGTCACGCACAATAACGTGCTGCGCCGCTTCTGGTGGTACACCGTCGGCGCCGTGGCGCTCCTCCTCCTGTGGCTGCTCTTCGCGGCCCAGATTCTCCTCGGCCTTTGAGCGCACCGGATGACCGCCACAGCCTTGCTCTGGCCGGCGATCGCGCAAGTAGCGCTGACCGGCGCTGTCTACGGGGCGCTCGGCGTCGCGCGGGGAAGGGCCATCATTGAGCGGCGAGTCGCCGACACCGACTTCGCCCCGGGCACCGAGCCGGCCGATTCGGCGGCCATCCGCCGGCACCTCGCCAACCAGTTCGAAATGCCGATCCTGTTCTTCGTCGTTGTCGGCTACCTCGTGACCCTCGGCGCCGCCACCGCGTTCGAGGTGTGGGTTGCCTGGGCGTTTGTCGTCAGCCGCATCGCTCACACTTTCGGTGCGCTCCGCGGCCCGCTTCGCCTGCGCCACGCCACGTTCACCGCCGGTACCCTGCTGGTCGCCGCCCTGTGGGCCTCGCTGGCCTGGCGGATCTGGTGAGGAACGCCGCATGACCCCCGCCGCCCGCATCGCCGCCGCCATCGAGGCCCTCGCCGACATCGATACGCGCCGCCGTCCGGTTGCCGATGCGCTGAAAGACTGGGGCCTGTCGCACCGCTTCGCCGGCGCCAAGGACCGCGCCGCGATCGGCAATCTCGTTTACGACTCGCTGCGCTGGCGCCTGTCCGGCGCCTTCGTCATGGGCGCCGACACGCCCCGCGCCCTGATCCTCGGCACCGTCGGCCGCCACTGGGGCCACACGCCCGACACCCTCACAGCCTTGTTCGCCGCCAGCCCCCATGCGCCTGCACCGCTGACGGAAGACGAGTCCGCCCGCCTCGCCAACTCGGACCTGGCATCCGCGCCCGACAACGTCCGCGCCGACATCCCGGAATGGCTGGCGCCGCATTTCGAGCGTGCCTTCGGCGCCGGGTGGCTGGAGGAGGGTGCCGCCTTGGCCCTCCGCCCGCCGCTTGATCTGCGTGCCAATCTCCTGAAGGCCGATCGTGAAAAGGTTCGAAAGAGCCTCGACAAGTTCGGCGCGGCGGACGCACCCTTCTCACCCGATGGCGCGCGCATCGCCGCCACCACGGGCGAGGGTCGTCACCCCAACGTCACCGTCGAGCCCGGCTTCCAGAAGGGCTGGTTCGAGGTCCAGGACGAGGGCAGCCAGCTCGCCGCGCTGCTGACGGCGGCACAGCCGGGCGAGCAGGTGCTCGACCTCTGCGCCGGGGCGGGCGGCAAGACGCTCGCGCTTGCCGCCATGATGGGCAACAAGGGCCAGGTCCACGCCACGGACACCGACCGCACGCGGCTCGCGCCGATTTTCGAGCGCCTGAAACGCGCTGGCGCCCGCAACGTCCAGGTTCGCGAGGCCCGCGCTCCGCTCGACGATCTCGTCGGCCGGATGGATGTCGTCCTCATCGACGCACCTTGCACGGGGACGGGCGTCTGGCGCCGCCGGCCGGACGCCAAATGGCGGCTGACCGAGCGCGCGCTGACCGAACGGATCGCCGAGCAGGACGCGCTCCTCGCCGCCGCCGCCCGCTACCTCAAGCCCGGCGGCCGCCTCGTCTACGTCACCTGCTCCTTGCTCCCCGAAGAGGACGAGGACAGGATCGCGGCATTCCGCGCCGCCAACCCGGAGTTCCGCAGCGTGCCGCCGGCCGAAACTATTGCCGCCTCGGGCATCCCCGGCCTCGCCGAAGCCGCCCTCCTCGGCGACACCGGGCTCATGCTCACGCCCCGGCGCACCGGCACCGACGGCTTCTTCATTGCCACGCTGAGGCGCTGATGCCCCCGCTCCACGACACCGCCCGCCATGTCACCCGCTTCGGCGATCTGTCGGTGCTCTTTGTCATGGCGACCGAGCAGGAATACGGCCCGCATCTCCGCCGTCGCATCGATCCGCTGATGACCGGCGTCGGCCCGGTCGAGGCTGCCGCCGATCTGGCCATTGCCCTGGCGACCCTTCACCACAAGGGCGGCGCACCCGACCTCGTTTTCACCCTCGGCTCGGCCGGCTCGCGTGTCCTCGACAACGCCGCCGTCTATCAGATGAAGAGCGTCGCCTATCGCGACATGGACGCCTCGATCCTCGGCTTCGAAAAGGGCGTCACGCCTTTCCTCGACCATCCGGCGGTCATCGAGATCCCCCACCAGATCCCCGGCATCCCGTCGGCATCCCTGGCGACCGGCGGCTCGATCGTCTCCGGCGCCGGCAACGCCGCCATCGGCGCCGACATGGTCGACATGGAGTCCTTCGCGGTGCTGCGCGCCGCC
>JBDTLN010000469.1:0-2558 GCA_039934795.1 Bauldia sp.
ATTCGCCGCAATTTACCCTCGTTGTCGCCGGACTGCTTGTCGGCGCGGGAACCAGGGTTGGCCGGGGCTGCACTTCCGGCCACGGCATATGCGGCCTTGCCCGTTTCTCGCGTCGCTCGGCGGTAGCCGTGGCTTGCTTCATGGGCGCTGCCATGATCACAGTATTCGTCACGAGGCACGTCGTCGGATGAACCGCTCTTCGCTCGCTCTCCTGTCGGCCGCCGTCGCAGGCATCGTTTTCGGCATCGGCCTGTCTATTTCGCGCATGACCGACCCAGCCAAGATCAAGGACTTCCTCGACCTGGCCGCGATCCCCAGTGGCGGTTGGGATCCAAGCCTGGCCTTCGTGATGGGGGGTGGCTTGCTGGTGGCGATCTTCGGGCTCCGTCTCGATCGGATGCTACGGAAACCCCTGGCCGCCGCAGCCTTCATCAAGACGCATCGTGTCGAGCTCGACACACCGCTGATAGTCGGCGCCGTTGTGTTTGGTATCGGTTGGGGTCTATCCGGCTTCTGTCCCGGCCCATCGTTTGCCGATCTCGGGCTTGTCCCGGCACAAGTGATCGGGTTTGTCGTCGCCCTGCTCACCGGCTCTTGGGTCGCCAGCCAAATCATCGCCTGGACCGAAGCGGCGAGCAATGCCGCTCATCCAGCAGACGCCTCGGCACGGTGAACCATTGGCTCCGGACATCCTTGTTGTTGGTGGAGGACCGGTCGGGCTCGCGGCTGCGCTTCTCCTCGATCAGGCTGGGTACCGCGTCACGCTGGTCGCGCCACCGGCGACTGTCGAAGACGAACGGACATCTGCCCTCCTCGCTGGTTCGGTGCGGCTGCTTGAGCAGATAGGCGTGTGGCCGCGTGTCGCCGGTTCAGCAGCCCCCCTGCGCACGCTCCGCATCGTCGACGCTACCAACCGGCTGATCCGAGCTCCAGAAGTGGTCTTCAACGCCGGCGAAATCGGTCTCGAGACTTTCGGCTACAACCTTCCCAATACGGCCCTGCACCGAGGCCTGGAGGCGGCGATCGTGGAGAGCGGCGTCGATCGCATTACCGATCGCGTCGAAAGTGTCGCCGTCGGCCCTGAGGCAATCACGGCGCAACTCGCCGCCGGCCGGGAGATTGCAGCTAGGCTGATTGTAGCGGCTGACGGGCGGCTCTCGCGAGTGCGCGAGTGCCTTGGCGTGACGACAAGCGAATGGCGCTATGATCAGGCCGCGCTCGTAGTCAACCTGCGCCATAGCGAACCGCATCACGATACCTCGACGGAGTTTCACACCGCGTCAGGTCCGTTCACTTTGGTGCCGCTCCCAGGCAACCGATCGAGCTTGGTCTGGGTAGGACGTCCGCAGGAAACTAAGCACCGCGCCAGCCTCGCGGATACGGAACTCGCGGCAGCAATTGAACAGCAATCTGCAGCCATCCTCGGCGACATTGCCATCGACGGACGGCGCCAGGTTTTTCCGCTCGCCGGCATGAACGCCCGGCGTTTCGCCACCGATCGGGCGATGTTCGTCGGCGAGGCGGCGCACCTTGTGCCGCCGATCGGTGCCCAAGGCCTCAATCTCGGCTACCGCGATGTTGCCGCCATCGGCCAGCTTCTTGCCGAGCGCGATGCGGATCCCGGCGCAACCCGGCACCTGGTCGCTTACGATCGGATGCGCCGCACCGACGTTCAGTCCCGAACTGCCGCCGTCGACGCTCTCAACCGTACGCTTCTCAGTGATTTTCTGCCTGTTCAGGGCGTTCGCGGTCTCGGTCTCTTCCTCCTCGGCCGCATCAGCCCCCTGCGGCGAGCCGTGATGCGCCAGGGCGTGGCCCTCGCCGGGTGACGGCGTGATCCTAGTGGAAAGGGTCCACCGGCAGCACGTTCGCCGCTACCAGCGCCACGACGACGGTCACGGTGACTACTGACGCCGCCGTTCCGTAGAGGATCGCCGACGATGCACGATCCACGTAGGTCTCGTAACGACGCGCGATCGCCAGAACATTGGTCGCCGGGGGCAATGCCGCCAGAAGCATTGCCGTGAACACCCAAACCCGCTCGAAACCCCCGATCCAGCTCAGCAGCAGATAGACGATCATTGGGTGAAGGATGAGCTTGGCGGCAACAACCGCAGGCACATCGAGCGAAGGGCGTCTGATTGGACGCTGGGCGAGAGCCAGCCCCAGCGCGAAAAGCGCGGCGGGCGCCGCCCCACCGCCGAGCATCGCAAGGAGGCTGTCGATCGGCCGCGGGAGCCGAAGGCCGATGGCGGCGGCGAGAAATCCGATGATGGTGGCGAGCACTATGGGATTGAAGAATATTCGGCGCGCGATTCCCGCCAGCATCGCCCATTTGTCCGTCCGCTGCGTCCCGCCAAGCGCCATCATGAACGGCACCAGCGCTGAAATCAGCGCGAGGTCGAAGCAGAACACCAGAGCGGTCGGCGTCGCCGCCGCCCCCCCGAGCAGCGCAATGGTTAGAGCCGGAGCCATCGTGCCGATATTGCCGTAAGAGCCGGCGAGACCAAGAATGGTCGCCTCGGGAATGCGGCCGCGATTGATCAACGCACCAAACG
>JBDTLN010000470.1:0-2553 GCA_039934795.1 Bauldia sp.
GGGCGGCAGGTCCTCGAGAATGATCTGGGTCCGCGCCACCCACTTCTTGTAGGGGTGCCGGCGGGCGAGATCGGTCTTGATCTCGTCGTCCGAGATGATGCGGCCCTCATGCAGGTTGATGAGCAGCATCTTGCCCGGCTGCAGCCGCCACTTGCGGACGATCCGCGATTCCTCGACCGGGAGCGTGCCGGCCTCGGACGCCATGATGACCAGGTCGTCGTCGGTGACGATGTAGCGGGCGGGACGCAAGCCGTTGCGGTCGAGCGTCGCGCCGATCCACTTGCCGTCGGAGAAGGCCATGGCGGCGGGGCCGTCCCACGGCTCCATCAGCGCGGCGTGGTATTCGTAAAAGGCGCGCCGCTCCTCGTCCATGAGCGGGTTGCCCGCCCAGGCTTCGGGAATGAGCATCATGGCCGCCTGCGGCAGTTCGTAGCCGCCGCGGATCAGGAACTCGAGAGCATTGTCGAAGCAGGCGGTGTCCGACTGGCCCTCGAACGAGACCGGCCAGAGTTTGTCGATGTCGTCGCCGTAGAGCGGCGAGCGCACGCTCGCCTGACGCGCCGCCATCCAGTTGACGTTGCCGCGCTTGGTGTTGATCTCGCCGTTGTGCGCGACCATCCGGTAAGGATGGGCGAGCCGCCACGAGGGGAGGGTGTTGGTGGCGAAGCGCTGGTGAACGAGGGCGAGGGCCGACTCGAATAGCGGGTCGTGCAGGTCGGCGTAGTAGGCGGCGACCTGATAGGAGAGGAACATCCCCTTGTAGACGACCGTGCGGCACGACATCGAGACGACGTAGAAGTCGCTTTGCAATCCACCGTGCTCGGCGAAGACGAAGGACGAAATGACCTTCCGCACGATGTAGAGCTTCCGCTCGAAGGCTTCCTCGTCGGCGATGCCGGGGCCGCGGCCGATGAAGACCTGGCAGTGGGCCGGCTCACGGGCGGCAATCTCCGGCTCCTTTGAGAGCGAAGAATTGTCGGTCGGGACGTCGCGCCAGCCAATCAGCACCTGGCCTTCGGCGGCGATGGCGTCCTCGACGGTCTTTTCCATGCGGGAGCGCAATGCCGCATCCTTCGGCATGAAAAACACGCCGACGCCGTAGTGCCCCGGTTCCGGCAAGGAGAAGCCGAGCCGCGCCGCTTCCTTCGCGAAAAAGCGATGCGGGACCTGCAGCATGATGCCGGCGCCGTCGCCGAACAGGGGATCGGAGCCAGTGGCGCCGCGATGCTCCAGATTCTCGAGGATACGGAGGCCGTCCTGGACGATCTGGTGCGACTTGCGGTTCTTGAGGTTGACGATGAAGCCGACGCCGCAGGCGTCGTGGTCGTTCCCCGGGTCGTAGAGGCCCGGAGGCGTCGGACGGGGGGGATGCGAGACGGGGCGCGCGCGTTTGGCCGCCGGGCGCCCGTGCGCTCCGCCGTCCATCAACGCCCTGCCTTCCGCCGTCTGGCTCATCCTCGTTTCCCCCGCCGCGCCGGTCGCGGCCTCGGCGCCTCGCCGCACCTTCCCCCGATTTCCGCGGGCCGACAAGCAGCCCGGAGGGACGGAGCGGCGACAACGCCGCGTTTCAATCAACCTTGCAATGCTTCGGCCGAAGTCCGCGAACTTCGTTCCAGCACCTCACGCGCCCTTGGATGACTCGGGCAAGCGCCGTGCCTGCCTCGGGTTCCTCCGGCGCGCTCCCGCCTGATGCTCGGGACGCCGATTGGACAGTAATCCTGTCCTATTTAGGTCAACATGACAGATTTCCGTGGCGCGGGCAAGGCAGATTTGGGCCTTCCTTGGGCCGGTTCCACGCTGGCTTGCAGGAAAGCGGCGCATACTGATGAAAAGGCGCAATTATGACCAGGCAAAGCGCTCAGTCTTGATGAAATCCACGAACGTACGAAGCGGAGCCGGCATGTGCGTGCGGCTGGGATAGTAAAGGTAAGGGCCGGAGAAATCCTGCCACCAGTCGGCGAGAACCGGCGCCAGGTCGCCCCGGTCGAGGGCCGGCAGCAGAAAGTCCTCGAAGGTGTAGACGAGGCCGAGCCCGGCGATTGCTGCGGCAATCTTCATCTCCGTGGACGAGCCGGTGAGGGGGCCTTTCGGGTTGACCCGCACGATTTTGCCCCGGCGGGCAAACTCCCAGACCGGCGTCAGGCCGCTGGCGAAACGGTGGCGGATGCAGGCGTGATCAAGAAGCTCGCGAGGATGCCGGGGTGTGCCGTGGCGGGCGAGGTAGGCGGGCGAACCTGCGGTGGCGAAGCGCTGGGTGCGCGGGCCGATGGGCACCGCGATCATGTCGCGCTCGACGCGCTCCTCGTAGCGGATGCCGGCGTCGAAGCCGGCGGCGAGCACGTCGATGAAGGTGTCGTTGGCGATCACTTCCATGGCGATGCCGGGATGCGCGGCGAGGAACCGCGTCACGATCGGCGGCAGGATCTTTGCCGCCACGACCTGAGGCACGTTGAGACGCAGCGTGCCGGTGGCGCCGTCGCGAAGACTGTGCACGTCGTCGAGGGCTCCCGCGATCTCGCCAAGGGCCGGCGCCAGGCGCGCCAGCAGCCGCTC
>JBDTLN010000471.1:0-2553 GCA_039934795.1 Bauldia sp.
GCCTGATCCTCGTCATGCCGGAGACGATGTCGATCGAGCGGCGGAAGATGCTTCTTCTCCTGGGCGCCGAACTGGTGCTGACCGAAGGCAAGGCGGGGATGCGCGGCGCCATTGCCCGGGCCGACGAGCTCCTCAAGGAGATTCCCGACTCCCTTATCCCGCAGCAGTTCCAGAACCCGGCCAATCCGGAGATCCACCGTCGGACGACCGCCGAGGAGATCTGGAACGACACCAATGGCGCGGTCGATGCGTTCGTTTCCGGCATCGGCACCGGCGGCACGATTACCGGCGTCGGTCAGGTGTTGAAAGCGCGGAAGCCCGGCATCCGCATCGTCGCGGTCGAGCCGGCCGACAGCCCTGTCCTCTCCGGCGGCGCGCCCGGCCCGCACAAGATCCAGGGCATCGGCGCCGGCTTCGTCCCGGCCATTCTCGACACCGGCGTCTATGACGAGGTCGTCACGGTCACCAATGACGAGGCGTTCGAATATGCGCGGCTCTGCGCCCGCGTCGAAGGCATTCCGGTCGGCATTTCGTCGGGTGCCGCCATCGCTGCGTCCGTCAAGATCGGGCTCCGGCCCGAGATGGCGGGAAAAAACATCGTCCTCGTCATCCCCTCCTTCGCCGAACGCTACCTGTCGACGGCGCTGTTCGAGGGTCTGGAGTAGCGCTTGCCCTCTTCCCGAAGTTGAGGGAATGTATCCTTACCTCGCAATCTTGGATTGATTTGGCGAGTGTTCGCCTGGCCGACTTGTCGCAAGGGGGAGGAACACATGGCAACGAAAAAAGAGATTGCCGCGTTTTTCATGCAACCGGTGCCGCTGGTTGATTCCCTGCCGATCAACACCGGATTGAGGTCGGCGACCGAGCACACGATGATCTCGATCCTCGGATCGCCGAAACTCCCGTTGACGACCAAGTGCCAGTCGGAGCGGGCTTCCGATCTCGTCAAGTCGCTCCGGGCGATGGAGAAGATCTCGCCCGTCTTTTCGCTGACGGGCATCAAGCCGGCACTGGCAAGCGTCAAGTCGGTTCTCGCCGGGGTCTTCACCGCGAACCCGGACCTGAAGTCCGTTTTGAGCACCGAGGGCATGCTCTGCGTCCGCTTTCGGAAGCCAACCAACGGTAAGAAGAGTACGGCGATCAGCAACCACTCGTGGGGAACCGCCATCGATTTCAAGATTGTCGGTTTCGATGCGCCCGCGAACACCGGCGGAAAAATCCCGCGATTTATGGCGCTCCTGCTTCCCGCCTTCAACTCAGCCGGCTGGTTCTCCGGTATCGCGTTCCACGACACGATGCACTTCGAAGTCTCGGAAGAGACCATCCGAAAGTGGTCGGCAGACGGTTCGCTGAAACCGTCATAAAGATAATATCCCGCG
Organism: Bauldia sp.; assembly: GCA_039934795.1. Classification (GTDB taxonomy): domain Bacteria; phylum Pseudomonadota; class Alphaproteobacteria; order Rhizobiales; family Kaistiaceae; genus CAMCWB01. The sequence goes on from JBDTLN010000471.1 coordinate 1,380, forward strand.
GGCGGGCATACTACGCGTCGTCGACGGCTTTTCGACGGTCTGGAGTAGAATGCCGGCCGGGTGAGTCGGGGCGAAGAGGCTACGGCTCGGGCTTTGGCACCACGGGAGGGTGATATGGACATGTCGGTCAACTGGTGGGCGGTGATCGTCGCCGCCATCGTGATGTTCGTCATCGGCGCCGTCTGGTATTCGCCGCCGCTTTTCGCCGGACGCTGGCGGACCCTCCTCGGCATGAGCGAGGAGCAGATGCGGGCCGGACTGCCGGCCGGCATGGTCGCCGGCATCGTCAGCTATCTCGTGATGGCCTATATCCTTGCCCGCTTCATCATCCACTACGGCACGCCATCCCTCGGCAGCGGCGTGCTTGTTGGCTTCATGGCCTGGCTCGGCTTCGTCGCCACCGTGCTGATCGGGCAGGTCTTCTACGAGCGCCGCTCGTTCACGCTCTGGCTGATCAACAACGGCTACCTGCTCATCGGCCTCCTCGTCATGGGCGCCATTCTCGGCTGGTGGCATTCCGGAGGAGCCGCTCCGACGGCGGCCTGAAGCCAGGCGTCGGAGGCGACGATGGCCCACCGGTTCACCGTCGCCGAGGCGAAGCGCTGATCCTCAGGCGAGTTCGTCGCTCCAGACGCGGAAGCCGGCAAGCGTGGTGTGGCCAAAGCTGTTGCTGATCGGCACGTCGGACGCGTCGCGGCCGATACCGATGAGGATGCGGCCGATGCGTGGCTTGTTGTGGCGCGCATCGAAGGTGTGCCAGCGCCCGCCGAGATAGGCCTCGAACCAGGCGCTGAAGTCCATCGGCGCCGGATCGTACGGCACGCCGATGTCGCCGAGATAGCCGGTGACGTACCGCGCCGGGATGTTCATGCAGCGGCAGAAGGTGACGGCGAGGTGGGCGAAGTCGCGACAGACGCCGGCGCGCTCGATATGGACGTCCGAGGCGCTCTTGGTCGGCCTGGCGTGCTGGTAGCCGAAAGTCACGTGCTCGTGGACATAGTCGATGATCGCCTGGACCCGCCCCCAGCCAAGCGGCGTCTTGCCGAAGAGCTGCCAGGCCGTCTCGCTCAACCGGTCGGTTTCGCAATAGCGGCTGCCAAGCAGGTAAACTAGGACCTCCGGCGGCAAGTCGGGAATGGGGTGCTGGATGGCATCGGCGACGATCGGGTCGGGG
>JBDTLN010000472.1:0-2552 GCA_039934795.1 Bauldia sp.
GAGGCACGGTTTCGATCGCCACCGACCTTCTTGAGATTCTGGCGATGCTTGGTGCGGTGATGAGCGCATTTGTCCGCGCGATCTACCGGCCCTCGACGTTCCGCTTCACCTCCATGGTGCACCACCTCGACCGGGTTGGCTGGCAGGCCATCGGCATCATCGCGATGATCACCTTCCTCATTGGCTGCATCATCGCGCAACAGGGGATCTTCCATTTTCGCCGGTTTGGCGCCGAGGACTACGTCGTCGACCTCGTCGGCGTGCTCATCCTGCGCGAGATCGGCGTGCTGATCGTCGCCATCATGGTCGCCGGCCGATCGGGCAGTTCCTATACGGCTGAACTCGGTTCCATGAAGATGCGCGAAGAGATCGACGCGCTGCGCACCATGGGGCGCGACCCGGTCGAGATTCTTATTCTTCCCCGCGTCCTGGCGCTGGTGATCGCCCTGCCGATCCTCACCTTCATCGGCTCCATGTCGGCGCTTTTCGGCGGCGGCCTGGTGGCCTGGCTCTATGGTGGCATGAGCCCTGAAATCTTCATCGTGCGCCTGAAGGAAGCCGTCTCGCTCAACTCCTTCGAAGTTGGCATGTACAAGGCGCCAGTGATGGCCCTTATCATCGGCGTGGTCGCGTGCGCTCAGGGACTTCAGGTCAAGGGCAGTGCGGAGTCGCTCGGTCTCCAGACCACCGCGTCGGTGGTCAAGTCGATTTTCCTCGTGATCGTTCTCGATGGCGTATTCGCCATCTTCTTCTCTTTGATCGGGAAGTAGACCGATGAGCGCTGCGAGGAACACGGTGATCAGCGTTCGCGATCTGGTCGTCGGCTTCGACGACGTGACAGTCCTGAAAGGACTGTCACTCGACGTTTACGGCGGAGAGATTCTCGGCATCGTTGGCGGATCGGGAAGCGGCAAGTCGGTGCTACTCCGGACCATCGTCGGTCTCCTGCCAAAGCGGAAAGGCACCATCCGCGTCTTTGACGTGTCGTACGATGGCGCCAGCGAGCAGCAGCGCCAGTCGATCGAGCGCCGGTGGGGTGTCCTTTTCCAGCAGGGCGCTCTCTTTTCTTCACTGAGCGTGCGCGAGAACGTCGAGTTTCCGATGCGGGAATATCTTGATGTGTCGGATCGGTTCATGGCTGAAGTGGCGATGGCCAAGCTCGAAATGGTGGGGCTGAAGCCCGGAGATGCCACCAAGTTTCCCGCCGAGCTGTCGGGCGGCATGACAAAGCGCGTGGCCCTTGCCCGGGCGCTAGCACTCGACCCCGAGATCCTGTTTCTTGACGAGCCGACCTCCGGCCTCGACCCGATCGCCGCCGGCGATTTCGACGAGCTGATCCGTACGCTGCAGCAGACTCTCGGACTGACCGTGTTCATGGTGACCCACGACCTCGACAGCCTGCACACGGCGTGTGACCGGGTGGCGGCGATCGCCGACGGCATTATCGTCGCCGAGGGGGCGATGCCGGCCATGCTCGCCTCGATGCATCCGTGGGTGAAGGCCTATTTTGCCGGCAGGCGGCCCCCGGCCGGGACGACCCAATCACCGACGAACGGAGCTTGAAGAGTGGAAATCCGCGCGCGCTATCTCCTCATCGGTATCTTCGTCCTCCTCATCGCCGTCATCGGGGCGGGGTTCATCTACTGGCTCTCCAATTCAGCCGGCCTTGGCGAGAGAGTCGCCTATCGCATCCGTTTCGAAGGGCCCGTGTCGGGACTGCTGCGCGGCTCCGCGGTCCAGTTCAACGGCATCACGGTTGGCGAAGTCACCGATCTTGCCCTGGTAGCCGACGCCCCCGACGAGGTGATAGCCGCGATTGCCGTCGACAAGAACACGCCGCTTCGCGCCGACACCCATGTTGGCCTCGAGTTCGGCGGCCTCACCGGGACGGCGACCGTAGCCCTGCGTGGCGGCGGCACCGAGGCGGTCCCGCCGGCGCCCGATGGCGGGGCGCCAATTCTCGTCGCGGACAAGAATGCACTGAAGGGCATGACCCAGGCAGCGCGTGACGTGCTCGGCCAGATTTCAGACGTCATCTCGGCGAATTCCGAGTCGCTCCGCTCGGCGATCGCCAATATCGACACGTTCAGCAAGGCGCTGTCGAACAACTCCGACAAGGTGGACAGCATCCTGAAGGGGCTCGCGAAGTTTGCGGGAGCCGACGAATCGAAGGTGCCGCCCACACTCTATGATTTACCCGCGCCCCACGACTTCCCGCCAATCGCCAAGCTCCCTGCCGCACAACTTGCAGTGCCGACGCCGACAACCGTCGTAGCGGTCGACACGCGCCGGCTGGTCAGGCAATCGGACGCGGGCGATGTGCCCGCATACGACGAGGCCCTGTGGGCGGACAGCGTGCCCCTCCTCTTCCAGTCACGGTTTGTGCAGAGTTTCGAGAACGCCGGATATCTGCGCGTCGCCGCCGCTTCCGACGAGGTAACGGGCGACTATCAGCTCATCGTCGACATAAGAAGATTCCGCGTCGCGACGACGCCCTCGCTTGCCGGCGAGATCGAGTTTTCGGCAAAGATCGTCGGCGAGGGCGGCAAGAT
>JBDTLN010000473.1:0-2540 GCA_039934795.1 Bauldia sp.
GCTTGGCCAGCTGCGGCGCACGGGTATCCGGTCGCCATTTCTCGGACTGCGGGATATTCGGCTGGACGATGCGCAACAGCGGCCCATCGTCGGCGGCGGGCTGGATCGCCACCTGCCCCACGGCGCCGGCTAGGCCCGCCGCGACCAGGGCGGCGATCGAGGCGCGCCATCCGGCGGTCGGCGCCGCCAGGACGAGGAAGGTGAAGGCGCCGAGCCCATACACGCCGAACAGCGCCGCTCCCTGCACGAGTGGTGCTGCGAAGGCCCAGACATGACCAAGCGGATTCCACGGATAGCCGGTGAAGACGTGACCGCGCAGCCATTCGGCAATGGTCCAGGCGATCGCCAGCAGGATGAGACGGCGATAGCGCCCCGCCAGCGCGGGCCAGCGCAGGGCCGCCCATCGCGCCACCCCGGCAGCCAGGCCCGGGAAAAAGCCCAGAATCACCGACAGGCCGGCCACAATCGGCGGTCCCAGCAACTCGTAGTCGGCCGGCGGGACGGAAAAAGCCACGAGGATCCAGTAGGAGCCGACGGCGAAATGGCCGATGCCCCATGCCCAGCCCCGCAGGAACGCGCTTCGTGGCCCGGGCGCCGTCTCCCAGATCCAGACGAATACGACCATGCCCACGACGGCCAGCGGCAGCCAATAGAGCGGCGGCATCGCCAATGCCGCCAGCGCGCCGGCAAGAAAGGCCGCAGCCGCGGCACGCCATCCCTTCAGGTTCATTGGACGGGCGCGACGATCAGGCGGCGGACCGAGACGACGTCGGCTGCCTCACGCGCAGGCGGCGGATGCGCCGCGGATCGACGTCGAGGACTTCGAATTCGACGCCGGAGGGGTGGCGCACGACTTCGCCGCGCTCGGGGATGCGGCCGAGCAGCGAGAAGATGAGCCCGCCGACCGTGTCGATCTCGCGCCGTTCGTCCTCCGACAGCACGCGGCCGATCTCCTGCTCGAGCAGTTCGATGGGCGTGCGGCCATTGACGTCGATGGTGCCGTCGACGCGGCGGGCGACCGTCGGTGTCTCGGCGACGTCGTGCTCGTCCTCGATCTCGCCCACGATCTCCTCGACGAGGTCTTCGATCGTGAGCAGACCGTCGGTGCCGCCGAACTCGTCGACCACCAGCGCCATGTGCGTCCGCGAACGGCGCATGTCGAGCAGCATGTCGAGCACCGGAAGCGTCGGCGCCACGAAGACGACGCGGCGAAGTATGTCGCGGAGATTGAACTTCTTCGACGTGCCCCAGTAGGCGAGCACGTCCTTGATGTGGATCATGCCGATCACGTCGTCGAGCGCCTCGCGATAGACCGGATAGCGCGAATGGGCTTCGGCCTGGATCACGCGCACAACCTCGTCGAGCGGGGTGTCGGCGGCGATGGCGACGATATCGACGCGCGGCACCATGACGTCGGCCACCGTCTTGTCGCGCAGCTTGAGGATGTTGGCGAGAAGGACCCGCTGATCCTCGCTGATCGGCGTGTCGCTTTCCGGCGTCTCCTCGATCAGCTCCTCGATGGCCTCGCGAACCGCCTCGTTCTTCTCGCGGCGGCGCAGGCGGCGCAGGATCGCGCGCAATATTCCGCCCGTGGAAGGAACCTCGGGTGTCGGCGAAGGGACCGGTCCCCCAGAGAGTTCGCTTGTCGACGCCGGGCCAGCAAGGCCCGGCCGCGTACTGTGCGCTGTAGAATCGGGCATGATGGATAAGATAGGCTATCGGCCCGGCGTTGCAATCGAGGAAGTTCTTGATGCGTTCCTGTAAATTGTTCTCCGGCGCCGCCATGCCGGTCCTCGGCCTCGGCACCTGGCGAATGGGCGAGAGCCCGCGTCGGCGCGCCGGCGAGCTGGACGCGCTGAAATACGGGCTGGATCTCGGCTATCCGATGATCGATACGGCCGAGATGTACGGCGACGGCGGCGCCGAAGAGATCGTCGGCGAGGCGATCGCCGGCCGTAGTGTGCACCCGTTCATCGTCAGCAAGGTCTATCCGCACAACGCCTCGCGCGCCGGCACGATCGCGGCGTGCGAACGCAGCCTCAAGCGGATGCGGATCGAGCGGATCGACCTCTATCTGCTGCACTGGCGCGGTGGTGCCAGGATCGAGGAGACCTTCGAGGCGTTCCATTGCCTGCGCGACGCCGGAAAGATCGGCGACTTCGGCGTCAGCAATTTCGACCTCGAAGACATGGAAGACGCCGCCCTGCTCGACAGGGGCCTCAACGCCAGCAACCAGGTGCTCTATTGTCTTTCCCGCCGAGGGCCCGAGCACGATCTCCTGCCGTGGATGCGCGGGAAGTCCATCCCGCTGATGGCCTACTCGCCCCTCGACCAGGGCTCGCTTCTCCGCGAGGCCGCCCTCAAGAAACTTGCCGACGAACTGGGCTGCACGCCGGCCCAGCTCGCGATCGCCTGGCTATTGGCCCAGCCGGGCGTCGTCACCATTCCGAAATCGTCGACGCGCGATCGGGTGAAGGAAAATCTCGGCGCGCTCGACGTGAAGCTAACGCCACAGATCCTGGCCGAACTCGATCGCGTCT
>JBDTLN010000474.1:0-2534 GCA_039934795.1 Bauldia sp.
GTCACCCACGACCAGATCGAGGCCATGACCATGGCCGACAAGATCGTCGTCATGCATGACGGCATCGTCGAGCAGGTCGGCGAGCCCCTCGCCCTCTACGACAAGCCGCAGAACCAGTTCGTCGCCGGCTTCATCGGCTCGCCGTCGATGAATTTCGTCCAGGGTAAGATTTCGGTCAACGGCACGGCCTCGTTCATCACCGAGGGCGGCGTCAAGCTGCCCATCGGCAATGCGCCCGCCGCCTCGGACGGCAAGCCGGCGATCTACGGCATCCGGCCGGAGCACTTTGTTGTCGATGCCGCCACCGGGGTTCCGGTCGAGGTCGCGGTCATCGAGCCGACCGGATCGGAGACGCAGGTCTTCGCCCGCATGGGCGGGCAGGAGATCGTCGGCGTCTTCCGCGAGCGCATTTCGGTGCGGCCGGGCGAGACGATCCCGCTCGCCCCCGACCCCGAACACGTCCACCTCTTCGACGACGCCACCGGCCGCCGCCTGAACTAGCGTCGCTCGCGGCACAGCGCGCCCTCCCCCTGAAAGGGGGTGGGTGAGGAGCGCCGCCCCAACCTCTGACAGTGGCGCTCGCTGCCCGGTCTCGATCGTCGTGATCGCTATTTGACGAGGACGCCGAGGGTGGAGCCCCCGGCCGACTCATTTCCAAGGCTTCACGGTGTCACGACTACGATCGCCGAGCACGAGGCGCGCCCCTGCCGGCGGTAACTGTGGGCATATCCAGAGTCGAAGTACATCGAGTCGCCCTCCTCGAGTGCCGTGTCTTCGCCCGCGATGCTGACGACGAGTTGGCCTTTGATCACGTAGATGATCTCGGCGCCGTCATGCTTGTGTGGCTCCGTTGGCTCCAACTGCCCCTCAAACTCAGCGTAATAGGCTTCCATCTTCCGATCGGTGACCGGGAAGTCGAGACTCTCGAAGAAGTAGGACGGCGATTCTTCGCCCGGCCGCTCGGGCAGCCGGATGCGATCCTTCTTTCGCACCACGGCGACGGTTGGGGCCTGGTCCTGGTCGACAAAAAAATGCTCCAGGCCGACGCCGAAGACCAAGGCAATCTTGAGCAGGGTCGGAAGTGTCGGGAAGAGCTGTCCCCGTTCGATCTTCGACAGCATCCCGGATGACAGACCGGTGTGTTCGCCGAGCTGCACGAGCCCAAGGTTCTTCTTCAGGCGAAGCGCCCTGATTTTCGGACCAATCTCGTAGCTTTCGAGACCAGCGGCCAAGGTTTCCGAGAGCATGGGGTCACCTCCTTCTTTCCTGATGATCAAAAGAACATAGCCATATTGTCCTGTTACGACAATCTATATTCTCTTCACGAGAATGTGCATTATAGTATAATCTATTTTCTTTATATGACCCTCACGACGCGGCACCAGGAGGCCGCGATCGAGATGGCCAAGCGAGGCCGCCACAATCGCCAGGAGCAAAAATCTATGACGTTTGGATTCAAGAGAATCGCCGCCGTCGCGGCCACCGTCGTCGGACTGGCCGTCGCCAGTTCAACTGCCTGTGCCGCCGACAAGGACATCGTCGAAACTGCCGTCGCGGCCGGTCAGTTCAAGACGCTAGCCGCGGCACTCGGCGCGGCCGGGTTGGTCGACACCCTCAAGGGCAAAGGGCCATTCACGGTTTTCGCCCCGACGGACGACGCATTCGCCAAGCTGCCGGCCGGCACGGTCGAGGGCCTTCTGAAGCCCGAGAACAAGGCCAAGCTCACTGCGATCCTCACCTACCATGTCGTGCCCGGCAAGGTGATGGCGGCCGATGTGGTCACGCTGAAGGACGCCAAGACCGTCAACGGCGAAACAGTGAAGATCGCGGTCAAGGGCGAGACCGTCATGATCAACGACGCCAGGGTCACCACAGCCGACATCGCCGCGTCCAACGGCGTCATCCATGTGATCGACACCGTCCTCTTGCCGCCCGCGATGTAGTCCAGCCAGTCAGGACACCTCGACACGTCGCAATGAGGCGGCCTGCACGCAACATGGCTTAACCGAAGCCGGCAGGATCGCTCTCAACGCGCGTCACTTCATCGAACAGATATACGGGCCTCCCGCTCACGCCCGCTCAAAAACCAAGAGCGAATGGAGAACTGCAATGAACAATGAAATCCAGAAGAACATCGTCGATACCGCGCTTGCGGCCGGCAACTTCAAGACGCTGGCGACCGCGCTCGGCGCGGCGGACCTTGTCAGCACGGTCAAGGGTCCGGGACCGTTTACGGTCTTTGCCCCGACCGACGCTGCATTCGCCAAATTGCCGGCGGGCACCGTCGAGAACCTGTTGAAGCCGGAGAACAAGGATCAACTCACAGCAATCCTCACCTACCATGTGGTCCCCGGCAAGGTTATGGCCGCCGATGTAGTCAAGCTCAACGAAGCCAAGACGGTCAACGGCAAGATGCTGAAGGTCAAGGTCAACGGCAGCAACGTCATGATCAATGACGCCATGGTCACCACCGCCGACATTCAGGCGTCCAACGGCGTCATCCACGTCATCGACAGCGTGGTGCTTCCGCAAGC
>JBDTLN010000475.1:0-2532 GCA_039934795.1 Bauldia sp.
CGTTGTCGATGGCGGCGCGACGCTCCTCGGCCTCATGCACCTTGGCGTCGGCAAGGGCGCGGGCGCGGGCGTCGAGTTCGTCGGTGGAGAGCTGGCGCAGCACAAGGCCGGCGGCACGGGCGCTGGCGGCGGCGCGATCGGCGGCGCTCTTGACCGGCGTCGCCTGCATCGCCGGCTCGGCGGCGGCGACCGGGCGCGGCGGCGGGCTGGCGGGCGGCGCCTCGACCCTGCCCTCGCCCGGCAGATTGATGCGCCGCTTCTTGCGCTCGACCTGAACCGTGTTGGTGCGGCCATGCGAGAAGCTCTGGCGGACGACGTCGCGTTCGACGCCGCGCTTGAGGCCGAGCGTCTTCTTGGGCGCTACGCTGATCGTCTTGTCGCCGGTATTCTTGGTATCGCTCATTCGTTCTCTTCAGGTTCCCGCGGAAAGTTCGCTAACGGATGACATCGGACGCGCGGCGACCGTCTCATCGCCATTTCCGCCGAGATAGCGGATGAGAGCGTCCACACGTGCCAGCACATTGCCGCTCGCCGGCCCCGCGAGCAGCGCAGCATGTATCACATTTGACCGGCCGAATGCCAAATCCAATTGCGTACCGGTAAAGCAGCGGATAACGGGCAGGCCGGCGGCGCCGAAACGGCGGCGCATCGCGGCGTCCAGCTTTGCCGAGCCGTCCGGAGCCGCTTCGGCGGCATGGAGAAGGGCGACCACCGGGTCGCTGCGCAGGGCGCTCTCGACCTTGGCAAAACCGCTGACTACCTCGCCGGCCTTGCGGGCCAGGGACAGGGCGCCGATGGCGGCCATGGCCAGCAGGTCGCCGACCCGCTCGGCAAGACCGGGCTCGACCTTGACCGGCTCGCCGAAGCCGCGGGCGAACAGCTTCTTCTTCTCGGCCGTGCGCACCATGTCGGCGCTCGCCGTCACCCAAACGCCGCGCCCGGGCAGGCGCCGGCGCAGATCCGCCACCACCGCGCCGTCGGGCGCGATGACGAAGCGGATCAATGCATCGGGCGACGCGCTCTGGCGCGTGACGATGCAGGTGCGGGCGCTGGTCTGGTCGCTCTTCGGCAACAGGCGGTTCCGGTCATAGCAGCGCGGGGGCCGGGGCGCCGTCTTCGGCGACCTCCGGGTCGGGCGGCGGCAGCAAATCTTCTTCCTTGATCCAGCCGGCCTTGACGCGGGCCTGCATGATCATCGTCTCGGCGTCGGCGCGCGACAGGTCGAAGCCGGGGAGCGCCCCGTCATGGCGGGTGGCGACGCCGTCCTTGCGCTCGACCCAGCCGACAATCTCGTCGGGAATCGAACCGGCGAAATCCTCGACCGTCTTGATTTCGGCCTTGCCGAGGGCGACCAGCATCGCCGTGGTCATGCCGGGAACCTCCCTCAGCGCGTCGTCGACGCCAAGGGCCTTGCGCTCCTCGTCCTGCTCGGCTTCGAGCTTGGCGAGGTAGTCGCGAGCGCGGGTCTGCAGTTCGACGGCGGTCTCCTCGTCGAAGCCCTCGATCGAGGCAAGGTCGTCGAGTTCGACGAAGGCGATCTCGTCGACCGAGGCGAAGCCCTCCGAGGCAAGGAGCTGGCCGACCATCTCGTCGACATCGAGCGCGGCGATGAAAAGCTGCGTGCGCTCCTGGAACTCCTTCTGGCGCCGCTCCGACTCTTCCTGCTCGGTGAGGATGTCGATGTCCCAGCCGGTGAGCTGCGAGGCGAGGCGAACGTTCTGGCCGCGGCGGCCGATGGCGAGCGACAGCTGCTCGTCCGGCACCACCACCTCGATGCGCTCGGCTTCCTCGTCCAGCACGACCTTGGCGACTTCCGCCGGCTGCAGCGCGTTGACGATGAAGGTGGCGGCGTCCTGCGACCACGGAATGATGTCGATCTTCTCGCCCTGCAATTCGTTGACCACCGCCTGGACGCGGCTGCCGCGCATGCCGACGCAGGCGCCGACCGGATCGATGGAGGAATCGCGCGAAATGACGGCGATCTTGGCGCGCGAGCCGGGGTCGCGGGCGACCGACTTCACCTCGATGATGCCGTCGTAGATCTCCGGCACTTCCTGGGCGAACAGCTTGGCCATGAACTGGGGATGGGTGCGCGACAGGAAAATCTGCGGCCCGCGCTGTTCGCGGCGGACGTCGTAGATGTAAGCGCGGATGCGGTCGCCATAGCGGAAATTCTCACGCGGGATCAGTTCGTCGCGGCGCACGATCCCCTCACCGCGGCCGAGATCGACGATGACGTTGCCGTACTCGACGCGCTTGACCTGGCCGTTGACGATCTCGCTGATGCGATCCTTGAACTCTTCGTACTGCCGGTCGCGTTCTGCCTCGCGCACCTTCTGGACGATGACCTGCTTGGCGGACTGGGCGGCGATGCGGCCGAATTCGATGGGCGGCAGCGGCTCGGTGACGAAGTCGCCGATCTTGGCGGCAGCGTTGCGGCCGATGGCGGCCTGGAGCTCGATCTGCTTGCCGGTCTCTTCGACCACCTCAACCACTTCGAGCAGGCGCCACAGGCGCAGCTCGCCGGTCTTG
>JBDTLN010000476.1:0-2526 GCA_039934795.1 Bauldia sp.
AGCAGCAGCTCGCTGGCAACCGGCTCTGTCATGAAGCGATAACCTGAATAGAGCACCCAGATGCTCTCGAGCATCCGCTCGGCAAGATTGGCGAAGACGAACGAGCCGATGATGCCGAGGACGGCCGGATATCGGGTGATGATGGCGAAGGCGGAGACCGGGTTGGCGTCGCGGAGGCGAAAGGATTTTCGATTTTCCGGTTTCAGCGATTCCGGCAGGAAGAAGAAGGCAAAGGCGGCGGCAAGCAGCGACAACCCTATGCCGGCGACGAAGGGCAGGCGCGCGCTGTGCTCGCCGAGGATGCCGCCGAGGAACGGGCCGGCGATAAAGCCGATGCCGAAGGCGACGCCGATGAGCCCGAAATTCTGCGCCCGGCGCTCGGGCGGCGAGATGTCGGCGATGTAGGCGGCGGCGGTCGAGATCGAGGCGCTGAGCGCGCCGCCGACAATGCGCGCCACGACCAGCCAGAGGATCGAGTCGGCATAGACGAGGACGAGATAGTCGAGGGCGAGGCCGAAGAGCGAGATGAGGATGATCGGCCGGCGGCCGAAACGGTCCGACAGCGCGCCTAGGATCGGGCTGCAGACGAACTGGAGGACCGAATAGGTGGCGATCAGCCAGCCATAGACGTAGGCGGCACTGGCGGTCTTGCCGCCGAGAATCTCCTCGACGAGCTTCGGCACGATCGGGAAGACGATGCCGATGCCGATGACATCGATGACGATCGTCACGAAGATGACGGCGAGGCCTGCCTGGCGTTTCATCGATCAGGCCGCGCCGACGATGAGCCGTTCGGCGGCGGCGCGGGCTTCGTCGGTGACCGTGGCGCCGGCGAGCATGCGGGCGATTTCCTCGCGCCGGCGATCGGGATCGAGATCCTGGACACGCGTCTTGACCCCGCCGCCGCGCTTCTCCTCGGCCTTGGCGACGAGCAGATGGGCGCCGGCGCGGGCGGCGACCTGCGGAGCATGGGTGACCGACAGCACCTGTACCTTCTCGGCGAGGCGGGCGAGACGCCGGCCGATGGCCTCGGCGACGGCACCGCCGACGGCGGCGTCGATCTCGTCGAAGACGAGGGTCGGCGCCGAGCCGCGATCGGCGAGCGCCACCTTGAGGGCGAGGAGGAAGCGGGCGAGCTCGCCGCCCGAGGCGACCTTCATCAGCGGTCCCGGCCGGCTGCCTGGATTGGTGCGCACCTCGAACTGGACATCGTCGATGCCGGCTTCGGACGCCCGCGCCGGCTCGCTGGCGATGGCAACCATGAATTCGGCGCGCTCCAACTTCAGCGCCGGCAATTCGGCGGCAACCGCCTTTTCGAGAAGTCGCGCGGCCGCATGGCGCTTCTTCGACAAGGCCGCGGCCGCGGTGTCGTATCCGGCGCGGGCGGCGATGGCCTCGGCCTTCAGCCCTGCGAGGCGCTCCTCGCCCGATTCCAGCGCCAGGAGGTCTGCCGCCATGCGCGCCGCAACCTGCGGCAGGTTGGCGACCGCGACGCCGTGCTTGCGCGCCTCGGCGCGCAGCGCAAACAGGCGCTCCTCGATGCGCTCCAGCTCCTTCGGCTCGAAGGCGGCGGCGGCGATGGCCGCTTCGAGCGCGGCTCCGGCCTCCTCGAGGCCGGTCAGCGCCTTGTCGAGACCGGCGACCGCGCCGTCCAGCATGCCGCCGGCTTCGGCACTCTTGCGCTCCAGGCGCCGGACGAGGCTGGCGAGCGTCGGGATTGGCGAGGCCGAGCCGGAGACGATCTCATGGGCGTCGTTGATATCGCCGGCGATCTTCTCCGCCCTGATCATCGCCTGACGCCGCGCGGCCAGTTCATCCTCCTCACCCTCGACCGGGGTGAGGCCGGTCAGCGTCTCGAGGGCAGAGCGGAGGTAGTCGGCCTCGGCGCGCGCCCGGGCGATGCGGGCCTCGAGTTCGGCAACCGCGGCGCTTGCCTCCCGCCAGGCGCGGTACGCTCCGGCGACGCCAGCGGCCTGTTCGGCGAGGCCGCCGAAGGCATCCACGAGCGCGCGGTGAACGGCGGGTTCGATCAGGGCGCGGTCGTCGTGCTGGCCGTGAATTTCGACCAGCCGCGAGCCGACATCGCGGAGCAGCGTGACCGACACCGGCTGGTCGTTGATGAAGGCGCGGCTGCGGCCGTCCTCGTTCTGCACGCGGCGGAGGATCAGGTCGCCCTCCGCCTCGATGCCACTCCCGGCAAGGAGCGTCCGCACCGGGTGGGCCGCAGCGACATCGAAAACGGCGGTGACATCCCCCTGCCCGGCGCCGTGGCGGACGAGCGCGCTGTCGCCGCGCCCGCCGAGCGCGAGGGACAACGCATCGAGGAGGATCGACTTGCCGGCGCCGGTCTCGCCGGTCAGCACGGTCAGTCCGCGAGTGAAATCGACAGTCAGGCGATCGATAAGGACGATATCGCGGATCGTAAGGGCAGCGAGCATGTCACCGCCGGCGGCTGCGCTCAGGTGGTTTTCTTGCCGAACGCCCTGCCGAGCCACGACTTCTCGTTCAGGTTTGGCTCAAGGCCGC
>JBDTLN010000477.1:0-2524 GCA_039934795.1 Bauldia sp.
ACGACCTCCGAATCGTCGATGATCTGGGCGCCGCCCGCCGCCCATGCGACCGGGTTCGGCACCACGACGGCCAGCAGCGGCAGCGGCAGCAGCAGGAGCAGGGCGAGGAGGCGGCTGAAGCCGGGCGGGGAGCTGGTGGGCACGCACCGGACATTTCCCGCGATTCATGGGGCGGCGCAAGTATGGCCGTGGAGAGTCGCCGATGGCGAACCGTCGATCGGCGGGCGGGGCATCGCGGCGCATGTTACAAACATGCGATCGAATGCACGGGCAAAGAGGAGCCGCAGGCGATGAGAGTGCTTCTCGTCGAGGACAACACGGAGCTCGTCTCGCTTTTGAAGAAGGGCTTGTCGCGCGGCGGGGTCGAGGCCGACTCGGTTGGGACGGCGGGTGACGCCTCGCATGCGCTCGCCACCATGAGCTACGCCGCGGTCGTGCTCGACCTCGGCCTGCCCGACGAGGACGGCATCAGCCTGCTGCGCACGCTCCGCCGCGGCGGCGACGCCACGCCGGTGCTGGTGCTGACCGCGCGCGACGGCGTCAGCGATCGCGTCACCGGCCTGCGCGCCGGCGCCGACGACTATCTCGCCAAGCCGTTCGCGATGGAGGAACTCATCGCCCGCATCGAGGCGCTGCTGCGCCGGCCAGGCAGCCTGCTCGGCCGCCGCCTGACGCTCGGCAACCTCGCCCTCGACACCGAAAGCCGGCAGATTTTCGTCGAGGGCGGCACGCACGCCTTTCCGGCGCGCGAGACCGCGGTGTTGGAGATCCTGCTGCGACGCAGTGGCAACGTCGCGGCGAAGCGGCTGTTCGAGGACCAGCTCTTCGGCCTGTCGGGCGACGTCGGCTCGAATGCGGTCGAGGTCTATGTCCATCGCCTGCGTAAGCTGCTGGGCGACGTCGGCGCCAGCGTGAAGGTCCATACGGTGCGCGGCGTCGGCTACCTGCTGACGGAGGAAAAGGCCGGGTGATCCGCTTCCGCTCGATCATCTCGAGGGTCGTGGCGCTGCAGATCGTGGCGATCGGCGTCACCTCCGTCCTGATGCCGCTGGCGCTGTTCTGGCTGCTCGACCAGACGGCCAAGAATCTCCACCGCGACGCGCTGCTGAGCCAGGCCGCCACCGTCGGCAGCTTCCTGCGCTCGCAGCCCGGCGGCGGCGTGACACTCGACATTCCACCCGATGCACGGTCGCTCTATTCCGATGGCTATGGGCTCTATGCCTACACGGTCCTCGATGCGTCGGGCCGGGTGCTGTTCTCGTCCCGTAACGACGGCGCCGCGCTGTTTCCGCCCGAGAAGGCACCGGTGGGCGAGTGGGTGACCCGGCCGCGCCCGTCGGGCACCGTCCTGTTCGGGGTCACGGTGATCCGGCCGGTCGGCGAGCACGGTTACCGCATCCAGGTCGGCCAGGACCTCTCCCATCGCGACGTCATCATCGACGACATCGCCAGGACCTTCTTCAACAGCGTCGCCTGGATCATCGTCCCGATCCTCTTGGTGCTGCTGCTGATCGACATCCTGATCTTCCGCCGTGCGCTCGAGCCGGTGCGCGAGGCCTCGACGACGGCGGCGGCGATCAGCCCGACGCGCACCGACGTTCGCCTGCCCGAGCAGTCGATGCCGGCCGAGATCGTGCCGCTGGTCCATGCCGTCAACCAGGCGCTGGAACGCCTCGAGGCGGGCTATCGCGCGCAGCGCGACTTCACCGCCGACATGGCGCACGAGTTGCGCACGCCGCTAGCCATCATGCGAGCACGTGTCGACGCCCTCGATCCGGGGTTGGCGCAGGAGGCACTGCGCACCGACATCGTCGGCATGGCACGCACCGTGGGCCAGGTGCTCGACATCGCCGAACTCGAGAGCTTCGTCGTCGGCGACGACGCGAAGGCCGATCTGCATGCCGTCTGCTCCGAAGCCGTGGCCTTCATGGCGCCGATGGCGGTCAACATGTCCAAGACGATCGCGCTGACCGGTGCCGAGGGGCCGGTCTGGGTGCGTGGCCATGCCGATGCGCTGTTCCGCGCCGTGCGCAATCTGGTGGAGAACGCCATCCGTCACACGCCGCCCGGCGGCGAGATCGAGGTCAATGTCCTGGCGGACGGTACCGTTCACGTCCTCGACGACGGTCCCGGCGTGCCGGAGGCCGATCACGAGTCGGTCTTCCGGCGCTTCTGGCGGCGCGATCGCACCCGGGCCGACAGCCGCGGCCTCGGCCTCGCCATCGTCGCCCGGGTTGCCGAGGCACATGGCGGCACCGTCGGCGTCAGGAACCGGCCCGAAGGCGGCGCGATGTTCACGCTCCGGCTGCACGCCGCCTGAGCGGGAGGCGAGAGGGGAATAGCTTTGCTGCCCGGGGTCGCCCTATGATGGCGGCCAGGAACGAGCGCCCGCAGAGGCGCGCACCCGGGAGACGCTTCGATGAGTTTGGCCTTTGTATAGCTATATCGCGCGACGGCTCGCCTTCGGCGCGCTGACGGTGATCGGCGTGTCGATCATGGTCTTCGTGGTGATGCGCATCCTGCC
>JBDTLN010000478.1:0-2523 GCA_039934795.1 Bauldia sp.
TTGGCTGGCGCGGCGCACGGATGGCGGCCAATGCCGCGCCATTGGCGCCTTCCTCCCGTTCGAGGAACCGCACCAGCGAGCGGATGCCGGCAAGGCCGCGGGCGAGCGTCCGCAATCCGGCGCCGTCATTCCGTCGTGCCGCCATGAACGCCCGCAAATCCGTGACATGAAGCTCGCGAAGGTCGGCAAGCTTTGCCGGGCCGCCGAGATGGCCGGTCATGAACGACAGGAACTGCGCGGTGTCGCGGGAATAGGCCTCCAGCGTCTTTGCCGCCAGCCGCCGCTCGCCGGCAAGGTGCCGCCGCCAGCGTTCGACCGCCTTGAGGAGGTCGGGCGCCGCGGTGACGAGGAGCGGGGCATCCGCTTCGGGGGTTCGTCTCATGTCGGCCATCCCGCCGCGTTCGCGGTTAACCGGCGGTTAACGGCCGGCGGCGTCGTAGGTCTTTCGCGCCTTGCGGATGGCGCCGTGATTGTTGCCGGCCCAGTCGGCGAGACCATCGATCGGCTTGACCAATGAGAAGCCAAGTTCGGTCAGTGCATATTCGACCTGGGGCGGGTTGGTGGCGAAGACGCGGCGCGAGACGAGGCCGTCGCGCTCCAGATGGCGCAGCGTCACCGCCAGCATCCGCTGCGAGATGTCGCCGATCGACCGCTTCAGGGCATTGAAGCGCGCCGGCGCGGCGAAGAGCTGGAGGATTACCAGAAGACTCCATGCGTCGCCGATGCGGTCGAGAACATCGCGCACCGGGCACTTTTCGGCATCGCTGCTGTCTGGACGCGCTGTCCATTTCGTCCGGGCGGCGGCGGCCGGGCGGCGTCCTGTTTCAATGAGCACCATGGCGGTTCTCTCGCTGTGACCTGGTGTGCCTGAAATCCCTCCTTCACAAGCTAGCAGCAAATGGGCATCTAGTCACTATTCGTAACCGACATCGCACCGGAGACATTCCAATGACCGCTCAGAAGCCAACCCTCCTTGTCACCGGAGCGAGCGGCCAGCTCGGCCGCCAGGTCATCGACCTCCTGCTGCAGGCCGAGGCCGGCCCGGTCATCGCCATGACCCGCAACCCGGAGAAGATTGCCGCGCTGAAGGATCGCGGCGTCGAGATTCGCCAGGGCGATTTCGACGACCCGGCCTCGCTGGCCACGGCCTTCGCCGGGGCCGACCGGGTGCTGATTGTCAGCACCGATGGCGTCGGCCGGCCCGGTGGCCGGCAGGCCCAGCATGTCGCCGCGGTCAAGGCGGCGGCCGCCGCCGGCGTCAGCCACGTCGTCTACACCTCGGCGCCGGCGCCGACCCCGACCAGCCACGATTCGGTGATCAACGATCACTACTGGACCGAGGTCGCTCTCGCCGAGAGCAAGCTCCCGGGCTGGACGGTGCTGCGCAACCACATCTATGCCGACATGATTCTCCGCGCCCTGCCGCCGGCGATCGCCAGCGGCCAGCTCTTTTCGGCAACCGGCCAGGGCGGGCGCAGCTACGTCACCCGCGCCGACTGCGCCGGCGCGGCGGCCGGCGCGCTTGCCGCCGATTTCTACGATAAACGCATCCTCGACGTGACCGGCCCGGCGCCGGTCACGCAGGACGAGATCGCCGCCATCGCAGGCGAACTCACCGGCAAGACGGTTCGCCACATTCCGCTCAGCGGCGACGACCTCCGCAAGGGCCTCCTCGCCGCCGGCATTCCGCCGGCCTATGCCGAGGCGCTCTCCGATTTCGACGTCGCCGCGGCGCAGGGCTACCACGCCATCGTCACGCCGGCGGTGAAGGAGCTTAGCGGCAAGGAGCCTACCGGCGTTCGCGCTTTCCTCACGGCAAACCGGCAAGCCTTCATGCCGGCGGTGTAGGCCGGCAGAAGGCAGCGGGATGGGTGACGAGGCATCGCGCACATCCCGCCGAAGGCCGCTGCCCGCGCCGGCTGACTGCCCGCCTACTCGATCTTCTGCCCGGTCTTCTTCCAGTCGGCGAGAAACATTTCGAGGCCCTTGTCGGTGAGCGGGTGCTTGACCAGATTTTTCAGCACCGCCGCCGGCACCGTCGCCACGTCGGCGCCGGCGAGCATGGCGTCCTTGACGTTGTTGGCCGTGCGGATCGAGGCGGCGAGGATTTCCGTCTTCAGCGCCGGGTAGTTGTCGTAGACCTGCCGGATCTCGCGGATCAGTTCCATGCCGTCGAGGCCGATATCGTCGAGGCGGCCGACGAAAGGCGAGATGAACGTAGCGCCGGCCTTGGCGGCGAGCAGCGCCTGCGCGGCGGTGAAGCAGAGCGTCACGTTGACCATCTTGCCCTCGCCGGAGAGCACCTTGCAGGCCTTCAGCCCGTCCCACGTCAGGGGCACCTTCACCGCTACGTTGCTGGCGATCCCGGCAAGGATGCGGCCCTCGCGCAGCATCTCGCCGGTTTCGGTGGCGGCGACTTCGGCCGACACCGGCCCCGGCACCGCGGCGCAGATTTCGGCGATGACCTCCTTGATCGGCCGGCCCGCCTTGGCGATGAGCGACGGATTGGTGGTAACGCCGTCG
>JBDTLN010000479.1:0-2516 GCA_039934795.1 Bauldia sp.
TCAAGAAGGTGGTGCTTGCCTATTCCGGCGGCCTCGACACCTCGATCATCCTGAAGTGGCTGCAGACCACGTACGGCGCCGAGGTGGTGACCTTCACCGCCGATCTCGGCCAGGGCGAGGAGCTTGAGCCGGCGCGGCGCAAGGCCGAGCTGATGGGCATCAAGGAGATCCATATCGAGGATCTCCGCGAGGAGTTCGTCCGCGACTTCGTTTTCCCGATGTTCCGCATGAACGCCCTCTACGAGGGCGCCTATCTCCTCGGCACGTCGATCGCGCGGCCGCTCATCGCCAAGCGCCTCGTCGAGATCGCCCGCGAGACCGGCGCCGACGCCATCGCTCATGGCGCTACCGGGAAGGGCAACGACCAGGTCCGCTTCGAGCTCACCGCCTATGCCCTCGACCCCAACATCAAGGTCATCGCGCCGTGGCGGGAATGGGAGTTCAAGTCGCGCACCGACCTCCTCGACTTCGCCGAAAAGCATCAGATTCAGGTGCCGAAGGACAAGCGCGGCGAAGCGCCCTTCTCCGTCGACGCCAACCTTCTCCACTCATCGTCCGAGGGCAAGGTCCTCGAGGATCCGTGGACCGAGCCCCCGCCCTATGTGTTCCAGCGCACCGTTTCGCCGGAGGACGCGCCCGACAAGGCAACCTCCATCGAGATCGAGTTCCGCAAGGGCGACCCCGTCGCGGTGGACGGCATGGCGTTGTCGCCAGCTGCGCTGCTCGGCCGGCTTAACGATCTCGGCCGCGACAACGGCATCGGCCGGCTCGACCTCGTCGAGAATCGTTTCGTCGGCATGAAATCGCGCGGCATCTACGAGACGCCGGGGGGCACGATCCTCTCGATCGCCCATCGCGCCATCGAATCCCTGACCCTCGACCGCGAGGCGGCGCATCTCAAGGACTCGCTGATGCCGCGCTATGCCGAACTGGTCTATTACGGATTCTGGTTCGCCCCGGAGCGCGTCATGCTCCAGAAGCTCGTCGACGAGAGCCAGACCCATGTCGAAGGCACGGTGCGGCTGAAGCTCTACAAGGGCAACGCCATCGTCACCGGCCGGAAGTCGCCGAAGTCGCTTTACTCGGACGCCCTCGTCACATTCGAGGACGACCGCGGCGCCTACGACCAAAAAGACGCCGCCGGTTTCATCCAGCTCAACGCCCTCCGCCTCAGGACCCTAGCCGCCCGCGACCGCGGGAAACCGTGAACGCCAGGCATTCTTCCGAGATCAGGGGGTCGGGCGGGACGTATCTCCGGTTTAATCGGCCGTTAAGCGCAAGCATGCAATTCTCCGCGAGGGGACTGCGGGGAGTGCTAGCGAACAGCCATGCGCTCAAATGCTGAAGACCGTCCCGGCGCGAACGCCGGCGACGCGGTATTGGTTGGTGCGATACTCGAAAGCATGCCCTACGGCTTCTCCGTCTGGGACGAGGACTATTGCCTCAGCCGCTGGAACCGGCGCTACCTGGATATCTACAATCTCCCCGCCGACATGGTCCGCACAGGCATGTCGCTGGAAGAGATCTGCGCGGTAACCGTCGCGGCCGGCAACCATCCCGGCAAGACCGCGACGGAAGTCTACCAGACCTATCTCGCCTGGCTGCGCGAACAGACCGGATCGACCGGACATATCGTTCACCGCAAGACGATCGGCCCGCGCACCATCGACTCGACCTACACCAGGGCTCCCGGCGTCGGCTGGGTGGTCACGCATGAGGACATCACCGAAAAGACGATCCAGTTCCTCAACCTCGAAGATCGCGAACGTCAGCTTCAATTGCAGAACATGCGGTTCTCGGCCGCCGTCAACAACATGTCGCATGGCCTCTGCCTGTTCGACGGCAACCAGCGCCTCGTCATCTGCAATGAGCAATATGCGCGGCTCTACGGTCTGCCCGCGGCAATGGTCGCGCCGGGAACTTCGCTCCAGGAAATCCTCGACTATCGCATCGCGCACGGCATGCACCCCGTCGAGGGCAAGGACGTTTACATGAAGCGGCGCTTTGCCCTTGTAGACAACCGCGTCGAGGATACCGACACCGTCGAGCTACAGGACGGCCGCATCATCTCGATCCACCACCAGCCGATGGCCGACGGCGGTTGGGTTTCAACCCACCACAACATCACCGACCAGCGGCGAAACGAGGAAAAAGCAAACTACCTTGCGCGCCACGATGCTCTCACCGACCTGCCCAACCGCACCCTGTTCGGCGAGGGCATGGAGAGCGCCGAGGCCCGTATCCGCCGCGGCGAACCGATCGCCGTGCTCTTCATCGACCTCGACCACTTCAAGTCGGTCAACGATACGCTCGGACACACCGTCGGGGACGCGGTTCTGCGGGAAGTCGGTCGCCGCCTCAAGACCTGCTGCCGCGGCGCCGATATCGTCGCCCGTCTTGGCGGCGACGAGTTCGCCGTCCTGATCGGCCCGCTCCAGCAGCCCTCCTCCGCCGCCTTGCTCGCCGACCGTATCGTCAAGGCCATCGCCGAGCCCTTTGACATCGCCGATCATCGC
>JBDTLN010000480.1:0-2515 GCA_039934795.1 Bauldia sp.
ATCGGCTCGAGCAGCACCGGGCGGCATTTCGGCATCGCCTCGCTCATGGCGATGCGCGCCGCCATCTTGAACGACATCTCCGAACTGTCGACGGCATGGTACTGGCCGTCGAACAGGGTGACCTCGATATCGACGACCGGCTGGCCGAGCGGACCCTCCTTCAGGTAGTCGATCAGGCCTTCCTCGACGGCGGGGATGAAGTTGCGTGGCACCACGCCGCCCACGATCTTGTCGACGAAGCGGAAACCCGAACCGCGCGGCAGCGGCCGGATCTCGACCTTGATGTCGGCGAACTGGCCGTGGCCGCCGGTCTGGCGCTTGTAGCGGGCGTGCTGCTGGGCGCCGGCCTGGATGGTCTCGCGGTAGGCCACGCGCGGCGCCGCGGTCTCGACGGCTACGTTGTAGCGGCCGGCGAGCTTGTCGACCGCGACCTTGAGATGCATTTCGCCCTGGCCCTTGATCAGCAGTTCGTGGGTCTCGCCGCGCGCTTCGAAGGTGAGCGACGGATCCTCCTCGACGATCTTGTGCAGGGCGCCCGAAAGCTTGACCTCGTCGTTGCGGTTCTTGGCCGCGAGCGACTGGACGAACACCGCGGGCGGAGCTGCCGGAAAATCGGCCGACGGGGCGATTCCGGTCGCGCCCAGCACATGGCCGCCCGACAGCACATCCACCTTGGCGAGCGCCACGATCTCGCCGCTCCGGGCCTCGGGGATCTTGTCGAGGCGTTGGCCGAAAGGCCGCAGGAGCGTGCCGACGCGATGGCCACCCAGGGCCTGGCCTTCGCTCAGCGTTCCGGACCAGACCCGGCAGAGCGAGAGCTTGCCGGCATGCGACTGGTGCACGACCTTGAAGCATTCCGCGACGGCGGTACCTTTGATGACGCCATTGCCGCCGAAAGACCGGCGCTTCGCGGTCTCGGCCGCGAACGGCGTGTCGTGGCGCAACGCCTTCAGGAGCCGGCGGACGCCGTTCTCGCGGTCGCCGGCGCCCAGCAGCACCGGCACGATCTGGTCGGCGCCGAATTCATCGTGGAGGTCGCGGTAGATCAGGGATTTCTCCGGCGCGACGTCCTCGATGAGCTGCTCCAGCAGCGTGTCGTCGAACTCGGAGAGCGTTTCCAGAAGCTCGCGGCGGGCCTCTGATTCGCGCGGCAGGATCTCGGCCGGCATCTCGATCAGATCGGAAGCGCCGCTGCTCTTGTACCGGTAGGCGCGCTCGCTCACGAGGTCGACGTAACCCACCGTCTCCTCGCCGCCATCGTTGGTCGGCCGGCGGATCGGTACCTGGCGCAACACCAGCTTGCGCGTCGACACCGACTGCAGCGCCGCCAGCATGTCGCGCACGCGCGCTTCCGCCGAATCGATCTTGTTGACGAAGATGATGTGCGGGATGTGGCGGTCTTCTATGCATTTCAGCAGCGGCGCCAGCGCCACGACGCGCTCGGGCGAGGGTTCGCACACCACGACGGCCACGTCGCACACCGCAAGGGCTGCGAAGGCATCGTGCTGGAACTCGATCGAACCGGGGACGTCGAGGAAGGTCCATTGATCGCCGAGATAATCCACCGAGGCGACGTTGATCTCGGTGCCCATGCCGCGCTTGCGCGCCTCGGCGGCGGCGTCGCCGATCGAGGTGCCTGCGCGCGTCGAACCGCGCCGGCCGATGGCCCCCGTGGCGTAGAGAATGCTTTCGAGCAGGCTGGTCTTGCCCGAAAGATACGGCCCGCACAGCGCCACCACGCGATGCGCGCCGCTACCTGGCCTGCCGCCGGTGATGGTCTCTGTCTTGAGATCGGCCATGACAACGTCCTCCCTCTTGCGAAAATGCGCATAGAAGCTCCGGATGGCGTCTCCGGAAGGACGGGCAGCCCCAGCGTCCGCGAACGGTCGCTCTCACTTGAACTCTCGGCCGTCAGACGAACGCGGAGGAAACCCGCGACGCCGCGATCGGAGCGAAGCCCTTTGTCGTGGAAATCGTTTCACCCCCGCCGGGGGGAGTCAAACTGCCGGCGGGGGAAGAAAAATCGAGTGCCTTAGTTCAGAGCGCCGCAGGCGCCCTAGCTCAGAGCGCCGCAGGCGCGCTGGATGCGGCGGCCGGCCTCTTCCAGCAGGTCGGTCGCGGTGGCGTAGGAGATGCGGAACGCCGGGCCCTGGCCGAAGGCCGAGCCCTGCACCACCGACAGACCCTCGGCTTCGAGCAGGTAGTTCACGAAGTCGGTGTCGTTGGCGATCGTCTTGCCGTCCGGCGTCTTCTTGCCGATCGTGCCGGCGCACGACGGGTAGACGTAGAAGGCGCCTTCCGGCCGCGGGCACTTGAGGCCCTTGGTCTGGTTCAGCATCGACACGATGAGATCGCGGCGCTGCTTGAAGACGGCGACGTTCTTCGGGATGAAGTCGGTCGGGCCGTTCAGCGCCGCCACCGAAGCGGCCTGGCTGATCGAGCTGGCGTTCGACGTGCTCTGCGACTGCACGGTGATCATGGCGTTGATCAGATCTTGCGGGCCGGCGGCGTAGCC
>JBDTLN010000481.1:0-2504 GCA_039934795.1 Bauldia sp.
CCCTCACCGGCGCCGACGTTTTCGTCAAATACGAGAACCTCCAGGCGACGTCGTCGTTCAAGGAGCGCGGCGCCCTGGTCAAGCTTCTGTCGCTGACCCCGGCCGAGCGCGCCCGCGGCGTGATCGCCATGTCGGCCGGCAACCACGCCCAGGCCGTCGCCTATCACGCCGGGCGGCTCGGCATCCCGGCGACCATCGTCATGCCGAAGCCGACGCCGTTCGTGAAGATCGATGCGACGCGGGGCTTCGGCGCCACGGTCGTTCTCGAAGGCGAGACCCTCGCCGAATCGCAGGAAAAGGTCGAGGAGATCATTGCCAGCACCAGCGCAATTCTTGTCCACCCCTACGACGATCGCGAGGTGATCTGCGGCCAGGGCACCATCGGCCTTGAACTGGTCGCGGAGCGCGCCGACCTCGACGCGGTCGTGGTTCCGGTGGGCGGCGGCGGCCTCATCTCCGGAATCGCCATCGCCATCAAGGCGCTGTCTCCCGGAACGGAGATGATCGGCGTCGAGACCGAGCTCTACCCGTCGCTATGGTGCGCCTTGAACGGCCGCGACGAGAAGATCGGCGGCGATTCCCTTGCCGAGGGCATCGCGGTCAAGAATGTCGGCCGCCTGCCCCTGGCGATCGTGCGCCGCCATGTCGACGACGTGGTGCTGGTCGCCGAGACGACGATCGAGCAGGCGGTCGCCGCCTACCTCGCCTTGCAGAAAACAATGGCTGAAGGCGCCGGCGCCGCCGGCCTGGCGGCGCTGCTGGCCGACCCGGCGCGCTTCAAGGGACGCCGGGTTGGCCTCATCCTTTGCGGCGGCAACATCGACCCGAGACTTGCCGCGTCGATCATGGTGCGGGCGCTGGCCCGCGAGGGACGCGTCGTCGCCATCCGCCTCTTCATCAGGGACCGGCCCGGCGTGCTCGCCGACATCGCCGCCACCATCGGCCAGCATGGCGGCAACATCCTCGAAGTCATGCACCACCGGACGATGCTGAGCGTCCCCGCCAAGGGCGCCAGCGTCGACGTCACGATGGAGACGCACGGTCCGCGCCACGCCGTGGAAATCGTCTCGGCCCTGTCGGCCAAGGGTTACCGCGTCGAGCAGCTCGATCTTCCAGAAATCGGGCGGTAGCCCGCGCCGCCTTGTATCTCAGGCTTCGACTTCCCATCCTATTCGCGTGAATGCCGCGATTCCCCTGTGGCAGGAGGCCAAGATGAGCGACTTCGACAGGACTGCTGCCGACGCGGCGCGGCCGGGTGCTTTCGCATACGACGCGCACACTGCCCCGGAACTTTATGAGGGCGTCCTTTCCAAGCGCGTCGTGGCGTTCGTCATTGACGCGGTCATCATCGTCGCCCTGATGATCCCGGCTTCGCTGGTGATCGTTGTCGTCGGGTTCGTCACCCTCGGCCTCGCCTGGCTTCTCTTTCCGGCGCTCTTTGCGCTGGTCGCCCTCGGTTACAGCGCCTTGACCCTCGGCGGCGCCCGTTCGGCCACCGTCGGCATGCGCTGGTCCGGCCTCGAAATGCGCACCTGGAACGGAGCGCCGATGTTCCCGCTCCTTGCCGTCATGCACTCCCTCCTCTTCTGGTTCTCGGTCAGCTTCCTGACTCCGCTCGTCCTCATCGTCGGGCTCCTGACACCCCGCAAGCAGCTTCTCCACGACCTCGTGCTCGGCACGGTTGCGGTCAACGCCGGCGGGCTTCGCCGCATGGCCCTTTGATGCCGCCTGCTTCCCGAACGCGCCGGATTGGGTCTATTGTCGCGTCGAACGGGTGACCGGCCGACCCTTGGAATGACGCATCAACCTACCGAAACGCCCCAGTTCTACCTGACTGCGCCCTCGCCCTGCCCCTATCTGCCGGGGCGGGCCGAGCGCAAGGTCTTCACCCACCTTGTCGGTGACCGGGCCGGGGCCCTCAACGACATCCTCACCCAGGGCGGTTTCCGGCGGAGCCAGAACATCGCCTACCGGCCGGCCTGCGAGGCCTGCCGCTCCTGCATTTCCGTCCGCTGCGTGGTCGATGCGTTCGTTCCATCGCGGAATTCCACGCGGGTCCTGAAACACAACCGCGACGTCATCGGCGCGCCGACCACCGCCAGCCCGTCGTCGGACCAGTATTCGCTCTTCCGCCGCTATCTCGACGAGCGCCATTCCGAAGGTGGCATGGCCGACATGTCGGTGCTCGACTACGCCATGATGGTCGGCGACTCGCATGTCGACACGATGGTCATCGAATATCGCTTCCGCGGCCCCGACTCGGGCATCACCGGCCGCGGCGAAGGCCCGCTCATCGCCACGGCTCTGACCGACGTCCTCGCCGACGGCCTGTCGATGGTCTACTCGTTCTACGATCCCGACTATTCGGACCGCAGCCTCGGCACGCTGATGATCCTCGACCACATCGCGAGGGCCCGGCGCATGGGCCTGCCCTATGTCTATCTCGGCTATTGGGTCGAGGGGTCGCGGAAGATGGGCTACAAGCGCCGCTTCAAGCCGCAGGA
>JBDTLN010000482.1:0-2501 GCA_039934795.1 Bauldia sp.
GTGATCGTCTTGCGCCAGATCGACCTTTCGGTCGGCTCGATGCTCAGCATCGTTGCCGTGGCGACCGGCGTTCTGCAGGTCTATGAGTTGGGACCGGCGCTCGGTCTCGGCCATCCGGCCATCTGGATCATTGCGGTGCTCTTCGCCATCGTGCTCGGTGGGCTGATCGGCAGCTTCAACGGCGCCCTCATCGCCTATGGGCAGATTCCATCCTTCATCGTCACGCTCGGCGGGCTCATCGCCTTCAGCGGCGCGGCATTCCTTATCGCCAGCGGCGTCACGGTCGCGCCGATGGACAAGACCTTCAAGATTATCGGCGGCAACGGGCCGAACGCCTCGATCGGGCCGTTCTGGAGTTGGGTGCTGGGGGGCGCGGTCTGCATCATCATCGTCCTCGCCATCCTGAACGACCGCCGGCAGCGCCGGCGCTTCAACTTCCCGCTGCGGCCGATCTGGGCCGAGTGCTTTCTCGCCGCGGTCGGCAGCGCGGTGGTGCTCGGCGCGACGGCGGTCGTCAACGCCTATCTGTGGCCGCCGAAGGTGGCCGAGCTGTATGCGCTCGACAACCATATCGTCATCCCGCCGGGCATCGAGGCGAGGGACGGTTCGGCGATCTGCATGGCCGGCGAAAAAGTGGTGCGGTGCATCGAGGGCCTCAGCTATCAGACCGGCTATCCCATTCCGGTCCTGATCGCCCTGACGGTCGGCGTCATCATGACCTTCATCGCCACGCGCACCCGCTTCGGCCGCTACATCTACGCCACCGGCGGCAATCCGGAAGCCTCCGAGCTCGCCGGCATCAACACCAAGCGCCTGACCGTCATGGTGTTCACGTTGATGGGCGCCCTCGTCGGCGTTTCGGCAATTATCGCGTCGGCCCGTCTCGACGCCGCCACGACCGCACTTGGCACGCTCAGCGAGCTTTACGTCATCGCCGCGGCGGTCATCGGCGGCACGTCCTTGGCCGGCGGCATCGGCACGATCTACGGTGCCGTACTCGGTGCCCTGCTGATGCAATCGCTGCAATCCGGCATGGCGCTCCTCAACTTCGATTCGGCCTACACCAATATCGTCGTCGGCATCGTCCTGGTCCTGGCGGTCTTCGTCGATCAGGTCTACCGGCGCCGCGTGAAATAGGGAGGCAGCGTTGTCCATCACCGCAGCAGAGTTGGATCGGACGTCCGGGATGCCGCTGAGTGGCGTGCCACTGGTCGAGATGCGCGATGTGTCGATCGCCTTCGGCGGCATCAAGGCCGTCGATCATGCCAGCATCGATCTCTATCCGGGCGAGGTGGTCGGCCTCCTCGGCCACAACGGCGCCGGCAAGTCGACGCTCATCAAGGTCCTGTCGGGCGCCTACCGGCGCGATGCCGGCGAGATCTTCGTCAATGGCGAGAAGGTGACGATCGACAACCCGCGCGATGCCAAGGCGCTCGGCATCGAGACGATCTACCAGACGCTGGCGCTTGCCGACAATGTCGATGCCGCAGCCAACCTCTATCTCGGCCGCGAGTTGCGAACGCGCTGGGGAACGCTCGACGACATCGGCATGGAATCCGAGGCGCGCAAGGTCATGGGACGCCTCAACCCCAATTTCCGGCGCTTCAAGGACCCGGTGAAGTCGCTTTCAGGCGGGCAGCGACAGTCCGTCGCCATCGCCCGCGCCATCCATTTCAACGCCCGCATCCTGATCATGGACGAGCCGACCGCCGCGCTCGGGCCGCAGGAGACGGCGCAGGTCGGCGAACTGATCAAGCAGCTCAAGGCCGAAGGCATCGGCATCTTCCTCATCAGCCACGACATCCACGACGTGTTCGACCTCGCCGACCGGATCAGCGTCATGAAGAACGGCAAGGTCGTCGGGTCGGCCAAGGTCGGCGACGTCACCAAGGACGAGGTTCTCGGCATGATCATCCTCGGCAAAGTGCCGCGGGGCGCGATTCCCGGGCCGGGCGCCATCGACAGCGCCGCGTGAAATTCGCCGCCCCTCGTACGGGCTCTTAAGACCCGGATAACCCTGTCAAATTGTTTTGAATTTGACAGGAAACTTCCTGCTGCCGGGGGCGTTGGGTCGGTATGAGCAACCACGCGCCTACATCCGCCCTTCCCGCCGTCCTCGTGGTTGAGGACGAGTTCGTCGTCCGGCTCAACCTCTTCGAGACGATGCTGAACAATGGCTTCCGCACCTACGAGGCGGCGAGTGCCGACGAGGCGATGGAGATTCTCGAAAGCCGGCCTGATATCGGCGTTGTCTTCACCGACGTGAACATGCCCGGCTCGATGGACGGCCTGGCGCTGGCGCAGCGCGTCCGTCAGCATTGGCCCTCGATCCGTGTCGTCATCACGTCGGGCCGCGCGCCGCCGCCGGCGGAGATGATGGCAGGGGCAGTGGCCTTCGTTCCAAAACCCTACCGCGTTGGCGAATTGCCGGGATTCTTCCGGAATATTGCCGCCGCCTAGACTACCGCATCGCCATCGCCTGACCGGGGGCCAGCCAGAAC
>JBDTLN010000483.1:0-2500 GCA_039934795.1 Bauldia sp.
GACCGGGCGAGATTCTCCAGCGCCGGGCGATCGAGGCCGACACGGACGCGCCCGTCGATGACGGCGATCGCCGCCGGGCTGGCGCCGCCGGCGCGGACGATCTCCTCGACCGCCAGAGCCGTCTCGATGTTCTGCGGCCAGGGCATGCCGTGGCTGACGATGGTGGTCTCGAGGGCGACGACCGGGCGGCCGGCGGCGATGGCGGCGGCGACCTCGCCGCTGACGGCGACAAGATTGTTTTCCATCAGGCGGCGTTTCCGTTGGCGGTAAGGAAGTGGGCGAGGAGGGCGGGCGTGAGATCGTGGCGGGCGGTGTCGGCGCTCTCCACCGTCAGCGCGGCGGCGGCAAGGCCGGGCATCACCGCCTCGAACAGGGTCTTGCCCGATGCGAGGCCGTAGAGCGTGCCGGCGGCGAAGGCGTCGCCGGCGCCGTTGACGCTGGCGACGGTGGCGCGGAACGGCGCGAAGGCGCGCGTCTCGCTGCCAAGAGCGACGGCGAGGGGATCGGCGGAGTCGGTGACGATGGCGCCGCCGGCGCCGCCCGCGACCAAAGCCGCGGCGAGGTCGCGGGCCGCCGGCCCGCCGCCGCTCCATTCGCGGCCGAGAATGGCGGCGGCCTCGCGGCGCGTGGCGATGAGAAGCGTGATCCGGTCGATGATCGGCGCCAGACGCAGCGCCTTGACCGGCGAGACCGAGAGGGCGGCGAGGGGGTGGCCCGCGTCGTGGGCTTCGCCGGCGAGGAAGGCGAGGGTTTCGGCGGGGAGGTTGGCGTCCACCACCCAGGCCTCGTTCGGGCCGGCGGCGGCGAGGGCCGGGGCGACGGCGGCTGGCGTCAGCTCGTCATAGAGTCGCATGTCGGCGATGCCGATGATGAGGCCGCCGTTGTTGTCGAAGCTGGCGTGATAGGTGGCGGTGGGCGCGGCCGGCGAGACGGCGATGGCGCCGACATCAATGCCGGCGGCGGCCGCGGCGGCGGTGACCATGTCGCCGTCGCCATCGGCGCCGACGCGGGCAACGAGCGTGACGGTGAGGCCCAGCCGGGCGAGGACACTTGCAGCGTTGAGGCCAACGCCGCCCGGCAGCACGCTGACGGTGCCGGGGTTGGAGGCGCCCATCACCGGCGTCGCGGCGCTCCGCGCGATGCGGTCGACGGTGACGCCGCCGAAGACCCGGGCGCGCTGGAATCCGGCGAAGCGTTTCATCATGCGGACCTCACGAGGGGCGTGGCCGGCGCATGTCGAGGGCGGCCTGCTGACTCCTGACGCCGGCCGATTGCGGGCGTGGGCCTTCTCGACCAGTTCGGGAGATCGTGCATGAAGCGACTGCTTCTCCTCATCGCTCTGCTCGTCGGGCCCCCGGCGGCCGGGGCCGAGGAACCAGCCGGCAACTACAATCAATATATTTCGGGCATGCACAACGCCACGCTCGCCCGGGCGGTGTGCGGCGGGTGCGGGGCTTCGTCAACGGGACATTCCCGCAAAGGAGGAGGCTAAGCTGGCTTTGCTGCTGGCGCGGGCGAAAGAGGGCCCAAAGGCGAGTTAGAGTCGCGCCACTCCCGCCAATGGGTCGGGCGAACATCGACGGGCTCGCCGGTTCCGCCCTTGATCCAACCGTTGAGGATGCGGCGGCACGGGAAAATGAGACACTGCGGGCCGGCCGCGTCGATCACGGCCAGTTCCAGATCCTGATCGAAGGGCGCGGTCGAGACGGGCTTCCGCATCTGTACTCAAATGCACGCGAATCGCCGCTCCGGCTTTGACATGGATCAGTCGAGAGGCAAACGTTGGTTCAGGGTTATGCGATTATCGGGGGAGGAACCCATCAATGCCAAAGGTATACATCGTCGCGAGTATCAACGTCACCGATCCGGACGGCTATGAGGGATACCTGAACGCGTCAGTGAAAGTGACGAAGGAGAAAGGCGGCAGGGTGCTGGTGAGCGGCGGGCGGACCGAAATCATCGAAGGATCGTTCCACGACCGCATCGTGGTCATTGAATTCGAGAACATCGAAGCGGCACGCGCCGCAGCGGCAGGCTACACAGCTCTGCGCCAGACACGCGGCGCTTCGGCTCCCGACTACGATTCGGTCATCGTCGAAGGCGTCTAGCCCTTCGGAGCGCCAAGAATTTCAAACTGAGGCACTACCGAAGATCGACAACCACGGTTACGCGCTGTCGCTCTATTTCGTGTTCTACAATTTTGTGAAGACCCACAAGGCGCACCGCATGTCGCCCGCGATGGCCGCTGGCGTGTCGGACCGGCTTTGGGACATGTCCGATATCGTGAAGCTGATAGAGGCTCGCGAGCCGGCCCCGGGGAAGAGGGGGCCGTATAAGAAGCGTGCATAGAAGACTTGTTGTGCAATTCAGAGTATATTAGGCACAAGTCGTCTCGCCCAGAATCGAGCTTGATTTTGCACTCCACGCCCGCTATATGGGGGATTGCGTCTAGGATGAGTCGCTGGCGTCTCACCTTGGGGCTTTATGCCTCAATGCCTAG